>WUQV01000307.1 GCA_009889585.1 Candidatus Bathyarchaeota archaeon
CGGAAGGATGGAGGCTGAACTTACGTCCATTCGTGCAAGAGGTCGCAGACGTAAAGAGCTTCGTCAAACGAGCTCGTTAGCGTTAAGCTATTAAGAGGGGCATCAGAAAACAAAAAGTAAATAAACACGTGAGGGGTTCTACTTAACCGATGTCGCCCCCATGAGGGCCTCGAGCTTTATAAGAAGGATCGGAAGCGTCGTTCACGTAAGCGCCAGCGGGAACATAATCGTTAAAGCTGAAGGCGATGTGCCGAGGCTCGGCGAAAGGATTTTTAACGGGGACGCTAAGCCCATCGGGATCGTCGTAGACGTATTCGGCCCCGTCTCAAGCCCTTACGTCTCCGTAAGGCCCGAGGGGGCTAGAGGAACGCCGAAAAGTAAGGGGTTGAAGGTTTACGTGATGGCTTCTTCTCAAGTTAAACGTAAGGCCAAGGGGAGGAAAAGTGAGCGAGGAGTATCACGAGATTAACGTTAAGGGCTTCGTCAACCTCAGGAAGTTCGAGAGATGTCCTGAGTGCATGAGCACGCGGCTTGTGAGGGATTACGAGCTCGCTGAGGTCGTATGTACGAACTGCGGTTACGTTATAGACGAGAGGATAGCCGATAGAGGGCCTGAGTGGAGGGGGTTCAACGAAGAACAAAGAAAGAGGAGGGCGCGAATAGGAGCTCCTACCACCCACGTAATACACGATAAAGGGCTTTCCACGGTCATCGACAGTTGCGATCACGACTCTTTAGGCAAGAGGTTATCCTCGTGGCGGAAGGCCGAGGCCGATAGGTTAAGAAGATGGCAAAGGCGGACGAGGATGTTGGACTCAGCCGAGAGGAACCTCGCTTACCTTCTCTCAGAGGCCTCAAAGATCGCCGACGCATTGAACTTGCCTAAGGCCGTCGTAGAGGCGGTCGCTGTCATCTGCCATAAGGCAGTAAAGGAGTGCCCTATTAAGGGAAGGTCTATAAGGGGGATGGCTGCAGCCGCCGTTTACCTCGCCTGCCGTCAGCTCAACATTCCGAGGGCCTTTGAGGAGGTAATTCAAGCATCAGGTTCCACTAAGAGGGAGGTCGGCAAAGGTTATCGATTCCTCGTTGAGGAGCTAAAATACCCCTCCCCTCAACCGAAGTTAACGCAGTACGTCAGGAAGCTTTCCAACCAGCTAATGATGAAGAAAAAGGTCGAGGAGCTAGCTCAAACGATACTAAAGCTGGCGAACGAATTGAAGCTTACGTCAGGTCGAGCTCCTGTGGGAATCGTCGCGGCCGCGAGCTACGTAGCCTCAGTCTTAACGGGGGAAAGGAGGACCCAAAGGGAAATAGCCGAGACAGCTCAAGTCACCGAGGTTACTATCCGCAACCGTTATCGAGAGCTCCTCGACCACCTTTGGTTGATCGTCAGCGTATAACGGTTCCTCGCTTTTAAGCGCTGATTAAACAAGCGTTCGTATCGCAAATCGTGAAAGCTATGGCGAAGGAGCTCCTTCCTAACGTCTTCCAGTTGAGGGTTCCGTTGCCGAATAGCCCGTTAGAGCACTTAAACGCGTATTTAATCCAAGCCGATGGACGATGCCTGCTCATAGACACCGGAGTGAACCATTTGGGCTCGTACGAGGGTTTGTTAAGCCAGCTATGCGAAGCAAGCGTTCGGCCGCAGGACATAACTGACGTTCTGTTAACCCACTTCCACATCGACCACGTGGGGTTGATCCCGCGTTTGAAAAGAATCTCAAGGCCTCGGATAATGCTCCACTTAAAGGAGGTCGAGTTATCTAAGAGGGTATCCCGAGATTTCGACGTCCTTTGGGAGGAGGTAAGCTCCTTTTACGAGATGAATGGGACGCCGTCCGAGGTTCTCTTAATGATGCGAGAGTCAAACCCAGGCCTTTTAAACCCTGAGGTTTATGCCGAGCTCAGCGAACCGTGGAAGCCGTTAAAGGGCGAGGAAGAGCTCCTCATCGGCGATTACGTCCTTCGAGCGATTTGGACCCCTGGGCATTCGCCAGGGCACGTCTGCTTGTATGAGCCTCGCAAACGATTCCTCATAGCCGGTGATCACGTCTTGCCCACCATTACGCCTCACGTCGCTCAACACAAAGGAGGCGATAGCCCCTTGGCCGATTACTTGGAGAGCTTAAGGAAGATTGAAGAGCTTGACGTGAGGCTGGTTCTTCCAGCGCATGAGGAGATATTCACGAATTTGCGCGAAAGAGTTCGACAAATTATGGCTCATCACGAAAAGCGAGCTAAGGAGATTCTCGATGAAATTCGAGGGCGATGGTTAACGGCTTATCAAATAGCCCCAAGAGTTAAGTGGGATGTCGATTACCCTTCGTGGGAGGAGTTTCCAGCGTTTCAAAAGTACTTAGCCGTAGGCGAGACCTTGGCCCACTTAAGGCTCTTGAAGGAACAAGGCCTCGTTAAGGGAATGAAGAGGGCGGGAACCGTCTTTTATAGTGCTGCGTAATGTTGAACGGCTGTTTAGCGAAGAGGCATAAAGCGTGAACGCACGTCGAGCGCGAGAAGGCGATATCCTTGAGACGTTCGACGGGGCCTTCTTCAACGTCAAGGGCTCGGTTCACCCGCCGAATAGGGCCATTGCCATCCCTAAGTTCGTCCCAGATGAAGAAGGAGATCGGGCGAAGTCCGGCATAAAGTACAAAAAGCTATACTCGCTTCACGAAGGCTATTCCTTCCTAAGGGAGAAGCTCTCAAAGTACTTAGCATACGACCCTATCTTCGACGAGTTGCTTTGTGAGATCCCATTTAGCGCAGTGATGCATCGCTACGACCCAATCGAAGGGTTAACGCGTCTTCGTAAATCAAGCTCTTTAGACGAGGTCGAAAGGAGCGCTTTAAGCTTAGCTGAGCTATTAAAGGAGATATCCGACGTACCTTGGGATAAGATCGGCATATCTGGCTCCATACTCATTGGGCTTCATTCCTCAAGCTCGGATGTAGACCTCATAATATATGGCTCTGAAAACGGACGCAAGGTTTACGAGGCCTTAAGGGCCGCCTTAAAGGATAAAACGTCCTTGATAAGGCCTTATGACGTAAAGGGGTTAAGGAATTTGTTCGAATTACGTTCGAAGGACACTTTAACGTCGTTCGAAGATTTCGTTCGAGTTGAATCAAGAAAGGTCTTGCAAGGTGAGGCCCTCGGAAGGGATTACTTCATCCGCCTCGTGAAAGATTGGAATGAAGTTGACGAAGAATATGGATCGGCTCGTTACGTTAACCTCGGACGAGCCACGATCAAGGCGAGGGTCGTTAACGATTCAGAGGCCATCTTTACGCCGTGTAACTATGGCGTAGAAAACGTCGAGGTCCTCGAGGGTCCGAAGGTTTGGCCTATCTTGGAGATAGCCTCCTTCCGAGGGAGGTTTTGCGAACAAGCGAGGTTAGGCGACATCGTAAGGGCCCGAGGAAAGATCGAGAAGGTCGTTCGAGAAGGCAAAGAGCCTTACTACCGTTTGCTCTTGGGCGGGGAGCGATCAGACTTCATGATGCCCACTTGACTATAACACTTTTGTTCATCGCAGTCAATTGGCTACGAATGAGCTGGAAAACTTCATGTTTAGGCACTCCATATAGCTTCTATTCTTATGCGGATAGCTAGTGAGCTTAAAGGCAATTCTTCCAACTTTAGCAAATACCCCAGCATGTTAATACTCAAGAATTAGCTGATCTAGATAACCCTATATGTCGTTGTGGATTAACCTCTGAAAGGACCTCTAAAACGACCTTTAGGAGGTTTTCCGTGCTTTCTATAACTGACCGATGCTTAAAGGCTTGTAACCATCCTGTCTCCGTTAAAACGTCCGAGATAACCTGCGCTGAAGCCGCCTCAACACCTCTATATTTTGCGACGGCAAAGATAGCGGATGTTTCCATGTTCACGGCTAAAACGCCAGCGTCCCTAAACTTTAGGAACTTACCGCGCGTCTCCCTGTATACGCCATCAGTTGACCACACTGGGCCAATGGAGTGTTTAATCCCGCGCTCATTTAAGCACCTGATCAGGCCATCCCTCAGCTTAGGGGATGACTCAACCCTCACCTCAGGCGGGAAGTAGTGATAGGATGTCCCCTCATCACGAATAGCCTCCGTCACGACAACTACGTCGCCGGGCTTGAGGAAGGTCTGTAAGCTTCCGGACATGCCGACCTCAAAGATCGTCCTCGCGCCGCATGCGATTAACTCTTCTAACGTCATGGCAGCTGCAGGTGCGCCTATCCAAAGCCGACAGATCCCGATCTCCACGTCGTTAAATCGTCCAACGCAAAAGGGGTGACTTTCGCCGTAAATCCACCAGTCAACGGCCACCCCACCGATTAAGTTCTTCGCACATTCATATGTGCCCTTTTGATAAGTGATTAAGAGGCGTCGAGGAACCTTTATAGTATCGACTGGAACTTTCCTTGTTTCAGCTACGTAGCGGATGAAATCGAGCGGTGTGAATATGGGTTCATCCTCGCTCAAGACTAACACCTTACTCACTATGTATCCTTCAGCGACCGAGCTTAAAGGATTAACGGTGGGAGCAATGGAAGCTTAATCAGCTCAACTTATGTTACGTGATAAGTTAGTTGCGGTCTCTCTTCAGTCCGCATGTGGTAGATCTTTAATCTCCTTCTGCATTATCGCTACCCCTTGCTCGTAACAAGGGCCTCATCAAAAGGGGCTTGATGAACTCTTCGCCTACACCGCTTCCGACGACGACTCTATAATGAACCCTACCAGTCTTCACGTGTTCAACCCTCTCTAACATGCCGAAGGCTTCAACCTCATCCCCCTTTCGGGCCACGTTCCTATAACAACCTATCATAGATACTAGCTCTATAGGGATCTTCTCATCCTCAAGCGCAGACTCAGGATTAAGCGGCCTATATCCATCGATCCTATAAACGGCTGGCCTAAACATTGCCTCTTCATCGTCCATTACGATGCATCGAAAGGCCACAGGCTTGATCGGCTTATAGCGTCGCTCTCCGTACTTCGACCGAACTTCATCGTAGTTTCGTACGGCATTATAAACAAAGGATATCCCTTTGTAACGCCCCTTATGCCTTCTCACTCTATCGATTCGATTCCTAAACGTATAACTCAACGTTCCCTCCTTAACGAGGCCCTCGATCGTCTCTTCAACGCGCCTGAAGTTTCTCGAACCGTACACAATAAAGTCCACGTCCGAATCTAGCGTATGCATCTCCAACGCTATCGAGCCATGAATGCCGAAGTCGTCAAGCGAAACTCCTGATTGCTCAGATAGTAAGGATATCAACTCTATCGCCAGCTCTTGCAATTGATCCTTCTTGCCTCTTAAGAGTAATTGCTTCAAACAATCCCGTGGGACGAGAATCCTTTCAACAGAGTCAAGCGGGACGCTAATAAGCTCCTTTAAGCGAAAAGGACAAAAACATACGTAATTAGGAAACGACTTCTTAAGGGCATTTATTAACGCTTGATAATTATCAGTTGTGTATAACTTCTCAGCCCTGACGAGCGTTATACCGCCGAGCTTCCACTTCCTCCTTAAGTATTGTATCGAGAACGCATTACTAAGGCCTTCCGGTACGTACTTTAGGAAGGAGATTATTCGATGAGGCGGATGCTCGTATCCGAAGGCGTAAAAGATGAACCCATCCTTCGTGATGATTACGTCGCCGTCCCTAGGGGTTAAGTCGTCCATCGTCGAATGTTCCGCGGTTAAAGCGAAACGATCTCCTTTAGGTAGACTTTATAAGGGCCGAGCTTCCCCCCGAAATTCACTGCCGATACCTTCACTACGCCCGGAACCTTGATGACGGCCTTCACCCCTTCTGACATCGCCGCCCTTACGCAGTCCAACCCCATGCCGTTGATGACTATCTCATAAACAGCATTCACTTCATCTGGGAGCTGTGAGTCCTGCACGACCTTCTTTAACGTCGGGCAAAACGGATGGTTCGTCGAAGCCGGTAGCTTATACTTCAACGAGCCGACCTTCGAGCCAGATCGACAAATGCCGCCTGGGAACGAGAGTATTACGCCTTTCACCTTTCGTTGAATGGCTTCCACGGCCTCCTCAGCCGCTTTCAACCCAGAACGACGATCCTCAGCAAGTATGAGGAAGTTCCCGCCAGCTACGGCTTGAATTGCCCCGAAGCTATCCTCAACTATGAACTCGCCCTCCATGACGGGTATCCTCCAAATCACCCTGCCCTTTACCTCATCCTTTCGTTGGAAGCCATCGCCGAAGAGACGAAGGCTTCGACCTACCTTTAGCCTTCGCTTAGCCTCAGGTAAGCCGTCGAATGCAGCCGCGGTGGGACACGTCAAGATGCATTGGGATATCCTCGCTATCATTTGGCTCTTCAATTCTATGCGCGTGCGTTGGTACATCTGGATAATCGCCCCGACTCGTCCGTCCGGGGTTTCATCTGGTGGCACGGCGCCCTCTATTCCAGCCTCCGCAGGGGACATGATGATGGATGTGGCAAATCCTGTCGCTGCTCTAGCGGCTGTTAACGCCCATTTCTCATCATCAGCAGTTATTAACACCCTTCCAGCCCACATTGGAAACATCTCGGCGAACGTATCGACTATCTCTAAGACGTTTCCGCTTTGACGATGCTTAACCATTAATCCTCCGGTTTCCTTTTTTCGTCCGATGAGTTCTATCTCGTTTTCACTTCCTTTAAATTCCGACGGCCCCCCTTGGGACATGTCAAGATCCCCTTTGCCTTAACGCTCCATCTTTTAAGGCTTTAATCATGACGCATTCCTGATTTGCTTTAAAAGCTATGAAGCGTACTTATTCTAAAACGTTAAAAGCCCTCGACTTCGCTTAAAATGGCTTACAAATAGCGCGCCGCTTATTAATTTACGACAGTTCTCAAGTAAGCTTATCAAGCGAGAGCAATACTAAAGATATTCGTATTCCTCTTCAAAATAGCATTCGCAAAAGTCCAATGGACGATCGCACTCCTCGCAAACCCATTGAAATTCCCCTATATCTGGCGGTATATTTGGAAACTTTAAACCTTCAGCGTTTACCATTTCCTCTTGAAGCTCAAAATAGCCATCCTCTCTTTCAACTAATCCTACTAAGCGAATAGGTTCCTCGATGACCCATGAGAAAACCTTAGCTTGTGCTTTAGCATATTCGTCTAATGGATATGTCTTAAATTCACAGTAAAATTCATCAACTAAGTCAGGTTGAGCAGCCACAACTATCTCATCATTCAATCTTCTAAACATGGTTTTAGGCTTCCTTCCGATAACCCCATGCTTCACCAAGCAAGAGTACATCCTATACGCTTTCCTCACCAAGCTTGATGAGTATATACCAGCTAGTTTGAGCTCCACCGCAAGCTTCCTTATGAACTTCTTCGATATCCCACGTACGTAAAACGCTTTTTCGTAAATCCAAGTGGCAGTAGTATAGCATTCCTCGAATATCTTCCCGAATAAAAGATCCGTTTCATTAGCTTGAGTAGGAGCGGCTATTAACCTTGCGATCTCTGAGGACTTGACGACCCTTGCCAGTCTTTCAAAGCCCTCATCGGGTTCATTCCCCTCGACGGTCCATCTACTTCGCGCAGCCTTCCTCATTTCGCCATTTTCCTCGCTAATCCATTAAAGCTTCTCTATGCATGCGAGTCCGCTCGGTCGTACTTATCTTTTTGCGCCTTTAAAACGGAATCACCTTAAGTAATCGCGTGGTCATCACATCCAAAGGTGTGAGAGCACTCCGACCGTGAAGGCAAGGGCTTAAGCGTTAAGCACCTAAACGGCGCGGTTGACGGCCTTCTTATACGTGCTTAAGAACCTTTCGTACGCGAGCTCGGCTTCACATGGGTTTTATACGTTTAGCCACCTAGCCTCCTCGAAATCCTCTCCAAAGCCTCCATTATGGCCTTTTGCCCCTCTTGAAGTACATAAACCCCGTCCTGAACGGACTTTGCGGAGTCTTGTATGGCCTTCTGACCTTCATGGAGTACTTTAATTCCTTCTTGAATCGTTTGAAGCGTTCTAATCCCTTCTTGAACGGATTTAGCGATATCCCGTGCAGTCTCTTGTATAACCTTTTGCCCCTCTTGAAGGACCTTTACTCCCTCTTGAATGGACTTAGCGGATTCTTGAACGGCCTTAATCCCTTGAGTTATCTTCAATAGACCTATCGTGTTTTCAACTAAGACAACTAAGACCACTAATGCCAATATGAGGCCGATCGTAGACAGGATGATGGGATCCATAGCCATTAGCAATTGAAAGCCGCTGCTTATATGCTTTACCTTATCTAAAACCTAACGCCGTTCGTAACGAGCTTGATAGGGACTTCGCATCCACGTAGGGCCTTAAGTGTCTTCATCACGCCTAAGATGCTGAATTTAAGAACGTAGTCATCAGTTTCAGAGTTACTTCTAGAATAAATAGTGACTAATGAAATAAACATTAGCTTTAATCTTTGAGGTTCATTAAATACATAATTAAGCTTGCGCTAAAAGCTTAACCTTCTTACATAAATTCATTAACAACTCCACTTCTTTTTGAATTGAATGACCATTAATCGAACAAAGTACTTGAATCAATCCCCTTTTACCTTCAACCTTTAACGATTTAACGGATCTACCGAGATATATCAAAAGCCTCTCGACCTCACTTGATAGTACCTCATGAGCTAAACGTTCATCATCACATGAGATGAAATCATCAAATCCCCTTCTACTCCTCCTTCGAAGGACCTCTAACGTAAATCGAGGGCCTTCATCAACTAACGCCATGAAAAGAGCTCTATCAACGTCGTGCGTAAATGGGAAGAGCAAGTAATGAGCCAAGTTCCAACGGTCGGCCATGAAGACCCCTACCCTAATGTTCTTCACCAAGGGGACGTAAGGATAACAAATGGCTTCAAAGCCCCTTCTCGTCAGCCTATACTTCACCTTCCCAATCGGCTCAAACGCCTCCTTTAGCAAGCTTGAATAAATGCGCATGAGCTTTCTGTTCCTCAACGAGCCAATGAAGTACGTGATAATGAACGCTATAGCAACTATGAAGATCCAATGGACTTCGGTTAACATTATAAAAAAGTTAGGGGTTAAATCAGGCCTTAGCGGCCACCTTCCACTTCCTAATCGCCTTGTAAGCATCCCACATCATGATGGCAGCCGATGCTATCAATATGACCGCTATAACCCCCATCGTCCCATGCGCTACGTTCGCTGGAAATGGAAGCTTTAAGGCCCCCTCAAACCACTTATACCCAAGCCAGAATAAGGCGCCTATCGTCGTAGCTAACATGAAGACGGCTGGCCAAGCCGTGTACCTCGTCGGCCTCTTGACCTTGGCGAGCCAAGCCGTCGCTATGAGGAGGGCGAGCCCGGCTAGGAGCTGGTTAGCGCTTCCGAACGTCGGCCAGATCAACATGAGCGGGGCACCGGTCCTCGGGCTGGCGAAGATGTAGGCGATGATGGCAATGATGAGGGATGCTATGTACGGGTTCTTCAACCCCAACGGACCTGCGTACTTGCCGGCTACTTCGGCGAATACGAACCTCCAGATCCTGAACACGCAGTGTAATATCGTCACCGGCAATATGACGAGCATGACAGCCGTGAAGACTATGCCAACCGGCGTCGGAATTCCAGTGAGCCCCATGAGCCCGCTTCCCCCTTCGACGAACGCCTTTAACGCAGGCCTCGGAGGCACCACCGGAACCAGTATGGCCACGGCGGTCAACGATACCGCTGCTAGGACGCCCTCAAGTAACATCGATCCCCCTCCAACCAGCAATACGTCCGTCTCCTTGTCTATCTGCTTAGACGTATAAGCGGAGCTTAGTACCGAGTGCCAACCGGATATGGCCCCACAGGCGACCGTCACCATGAGCATAGGCCACAAGGGCCCTGGGCCGATTAAGAACTCGGTGAACATCGGCATCTTAATCGTCGGCGCTCCGACGAATGCTCCTACCATCATCGCCAATATCCCGAAGTAGATCAGGTAGAAGGTTACGTAGTTGACAGGGGTGATCCATATCCATACCGGAAGCGATGCCCCTAAGAAGACCCATATCAGTATTATGACTATCCAGAAGTCTAACTTCACTGCAGGTGGCCACTCCGGAGGCAACACTACTGGGAACA
>WUQV01000308.1 GCA_009889585.1 Candidatus Bathyarchaeota archaeon
AGCAGAGGCTCAGATTAAAACTGAGAAAAGGGTGAGCGAGTTAGCCGAAGCTCAGACGAGGATGGAGAAATCGATAAACGAGCTAGCAGAGGCTCAGATTAGAACGGAGAAAAGGGTGAGCGAGTTAGCCATGCACGTTGGAAGGCTCGCTGAGGTTGTTGGCTATAGCTTGGAGGATATAGCTAAAGTCGTGGCCCCAGGTTGGCTTTATAGGCATGAGGGAATAGAGGTTGAGGAGCTGGAGAGGAGGTTCGTAATAATCGATAAAGAAGAGATTGAGATAAACCTTTATGGCGAAGGGGTCTGGAAGGATGAAAAGGTAATTGTGCTAGGTGAAGTTAAGTCTAGAATATATACGAGAGAGGTTGAAGAGTTCGATGAGAAAGTGGCTAAAGTAGAGAGAATTCTTCCGGGGAGGAAGTATAAGCTTCTCTTCGGATACCTTATACATCCATCGGCTGAGGGGGAGGCGCGAAGGCGCGGTATAAAGCTAATAGCTTCGTACATGAGGTGAAGCTCTCCATAAATATACCGCTGCGTCAAATTCTATGAGAACAGCGATGAAGGTCCTTGTTACCGCTCACAGAGGATGCGAAAGGGGCTTGCTCGAGGAGCTTAAGGACTTAGGATCGTTTCAGGGGACCGCGTTTAAGGACGTATTGATGGGGGAGGTTGACGATTTAAACAGGTTCCTCGAGGAGACGGATAAGAGGGCTCTTTTCTCGCTCAGCAGGATAGCTCCGATCGAGAAGTCGTTCCGCTTTTCCCCTAAAAATGCCGTAGAGGTCTTTAAGGCCGAGGTCAAACCGTTCGTCGATCGAATAGGAAGGGGCGAGACCTTTTGCGTTAAGGTCAATAGAAGGGGGATGAAGGGCATAATTTCATCGCAGCAGATGGCCAAAGAGGTAGGTTCGTTCATATGGACTTTGTTGAAGGAAAGGGATGGAGTAGAGCCGAAGGTTGATCTAAAGGATCCCAATAAGGCGATAGTCTTCGAAACCCTCGGCAATTGGTGCGGGATAAGTTTGATATCAAAGGAGATGAGAAAAAGGTACTTCTACGTGAGGTTATGAATTTAATCTGTCGATCGATCAGTTCAAGAGAAAGCTGCCTTTAAGGCGTTAAAGGCTCATAAATATAATATATCACGTGTCTATCTTAGGCCTTCTCATGATTAAGATCCTCTTTTATGCTCTCCACAGCTTCAAACATTGCTCCTCTAGGCGCTTCGACGCCTGGAATTCGATGTCAGCCCCTCGGTATCAAATAATCTTTAACCTCTCTTCTTTATCCGCAGTCCTAAACTCATAAGGCTTAGTTAACGATATGAAGCTTTAAGCCCCTTTGAAGGCCTCTTTAAAAACATGCTCCTATTAGCGCCCATGTTGATGATGCGCTTGAGCTTCATAAAAACTAACTGAGAAGGCTCCCTCGCTAAAGCAAGAAGCTTTCTCAGCTAGTTTTTATAACTTTCCGTTAGCCCATTTGACGCTCGCCGAAGCTGTTTAACTGCTGTTAGCTGAGACGAAAGACCCGTAGCATGATTAGGATATCATTAAAGATCGTTAGAACTTATAAGCGATGGAAAAATTAATAAAGGGAATAATTCACCTATAGTCATGTCATATAAATTCATCTTTTGACCTTTCAAATGTTTCCGCGCACATTTTTCGCGGAGATCGCTAAGCTCGGCTATCAAACGGATGTGCATAAGAAGGTTAGCGCGATCCTCGCAGCATCATTGAAAAATTTAAGATCCAAGAAGCGACGGGCTTTAACTTAACAGATGCGATTCTCCTACTTCAAGGCTTCGGACGTGCAAGCTAGAAGCCTATCGGAAAGGGAGAGGTTCGCTCAGACGAGAAAAAGGGTGCTTTTTCTATTGAACTACTCCAGAAAATACATGGACGATCGTTGTAGGACGATTTTCAATACGGACATTCCATCCTACATTTGCGCACGTTATTCCCCGGATTGCTTAATCAACAGGGTTTGTTAGCAGTTCCTGCATCCCAAAGGTTTTGAAGGCCAAACGATATGAAGTCGTCGTTAGGGTTGCGTGCGGTGAGGAGATAAGGATAGCTGGGAGTTGGTGAACTACCCCTTCCTATCGTAAGGGGCTTCCTGCTTCAACGACGGCCTGCTAGCGTCTCCACAGGCTTAAACTCGGGCTATCCCGCTTCAACTCCCCTTTGGCTTTACGGGATGCAGGGATTGAAGCGGCGCTACGCATCCCGACCTTATGCCTGCAGGTAGACGAATTAACGCGTATGAATTGGGGATGTAAGCGCATCGGATTTCATACCCTCACGGAAGGGGACTTCCCGCCGATGTAGTTAAAGAAAACCTTCTTAAGGTAGCGCATTAATCAACGCCCCGAAGTCCTCTGGCGCGAGCTCTCTAACTCGCTTATCTTCATATGGAAGGGATTCAGCTAACTTTAACGCGTTATCCTTCCTTAAGTCCATCCGCCTCATTAAGAATTGTACGATCACGCTCCGCACCTTCTTATTGCGTTGAGTGAACAAAAATTGAACGAGCTCGTTAAAAGCCCCTTCGTCCTTAACGTAGAACGGCGGGGTTCCCCTCGGCCTTAAACGGACTATGATGGAGTCGACGTCTGGAGGCGGGTAAAAAGCCTCCCTTGGGATGAAGTCCAAGAGCTCGACTTCTGCCTTATAATACGTCATCACGGTCAGCCGACTGTAACAATCGCTTCCAATAGGCGCGTTTAACCTCTCGGCGAACTCCCTTTGAAACGTCAATACGGCGCACTTAAACGGCCTATCGAAGAGCCAAAATAACAATGGCGATGAGATGGAGTAAGGCGGAGTCGAGACGACCTTATCGAAGCTAGGGACTTGAACCTTTAAGATGTCCCCTTCGATTAACTCTACGTTCTCCAACTTTAAACGGTTAAGCCTCTCCTTTAAGGCCTTTACGAGCTTTCGATCAACTTCGACGGCTATCACCTTCTTACATATCTTAGCTATTAACTCCGTTAAGAAGCCAAGGCCTGCTCCAACCTCTAAAACTACGTCATCTTCACGAACGTTTGCATAAGAGGTCATGCGCTTTAAAAAGCGGCTATCAACTGCAAAGTTCTGCCCTAAGCTCTTCTTAGGGCGTATATCGTACTGACGTAAAAGCGACCTTACGTAACCGTAATCGTACATCATGCCCTAGTAAACAATCGATACTTGCTCTCCCCCATTAACTCTTCGATCACCCTTTTTGCTATTAACTTAGCTGGGTTGGGAACGTTAGTCCTCTTTTGCAAATCCTCAAAGCCCTCAAATGACTTAACCTCACGTTCATTCACTATTTGCCACATGTACTTCTTGCCAATGCCAGGTATAAGCTCTAAGGCATGCATACGAGGAGTAATCGCTTGAGATGTATTAAAGAAGTTAACGAAGAATTTCTCACGATTGAGGACTATTTTTTCAACAACGCTTACAAGTTCCATCTTCGCATTCGTCGTTAGCTCATTGTAGCTAATCCTTCCGAGTATATACATTACCTCATCACGAGCTTCCTTACCGACGTAAACGCGATCATGAGGCCTTAACACCACGCCCTCTCTCGCGAGGGCCTCTAAAAGGGTGAAGTAATCCTCTCCAACGAGTTGAATTAAAGCACCTGCCTTACGGCTGAGCTTAAGGCTGAACCTAGCCCCCGGCCTGCCGTGAGGTAGAAAGTCTAAGACGTAAGCGTACTCCTCAAAAAGCTGCCTTCTCTCCATAGGGTTTCGCCTAGGTTAAGCGAAGGGCTTACGAGCCTCCTCACTTCTTACTTTTGGCTTCATTCAAAAGGGCTAACATCCCCTCCAATTTAGAGGCTTCTATAATGCCCCTTCCTCCGGCTAAGAATACCCTTAGCTCTTCAACACTCTCCGGCATGCAATTCGCTATTTGAATTGCTTCCCTCGGCTCTAAACCGTACTCCTCAATTAGCTTCTTCACTAAGGATTCAGCGGCTTCTACGTCAACCTTAGAGAACTTCAAGGCGTAATCTAACGTCCTACGTTGGAATTGATCTAACTTCTCCTCTCCTACTCCCTCTAAAATCTTCTTCACCTGCGAAAGCGTAAGGAGCTTCTCCTCCATTAACCTCCTGGACATATTAACCACTTAATGGGCTTAAGTGTTCGGGCCCTACTACGACCTCCTTAATGGCATTACCTTGGCTTACGCTAATGACGTAAGATCTACCGCGCCTTCCCATTACCGTCCCCACTTGGCCGTGGTACCTTCGATGAGGCATGCCCCTATGGACGCTCGGCTCGATCTTAATGACGACTTTTTCGCCTAACTCGTACTCACGGAGCAACCTACTTAGCCCTAATTTCCCCCTTTCACGAGGGCTCTTCCTCAACAACGATCGAGTCCCGTGTTTATATCCGTGTGACTTCCTCATGGCACATCCTTCGAGCCGACGCTTAATACGTCTAAACTAATCGGCACGACCTTCGCTTTGAGCATTTCGGATACGCTAGGCTTCGTTCTTCCTTCATCGCCCGTTATCAGCTCCTTAACGTACAAGCCCCCTTGACACTTGATTATCATCTCCGCCTTATTCAACGAAAGCCTTTTAACCTTCGCCTCATACACGAGCCTCTCCCTAATTAAATCAGCCCGACGATGTAAGACCCTTAACGGAGTACGTTGAAGGATTTTGCAATTCATTAACGCCTTCTCCAATTGGGCGAGCTCTTCGTCGGAAACCTCTCGATCTAGCTCCACGATCGTTCGGTACGTTTTCTCAACGACGTCAAGGCTTTTAATCATTCGGACGGCGCTTTTATCCACGGACTTTAAACAATGAACCTCGACCTTCCCCCTCGCGTTTTCATTAATAGTCCTTTCTAACTCCGTTAGGTCTAAGAATCGTTTCCTCGGCCTCTTCACCTCAACGACGAACGGGCGCCCGAGCCCTAGCGTACGAGCGTCTACGTCTTCCCTTCCCGATGCGTGAAAGGCGAAGCCCTCGCCATCCGTCGCCTTAAGCATTGGAATGGAGATAAGCTCAGCCACTGACTCTAAGTACATCCTCCCAGTCCAATTACAACGAGGACATCCGCTTCCTTTGCACTTAACGCAAACCCACTTGGATTGAGGTATCCCGCGGACAAGCTTTAGATATCTTCCCGATATATAAAGCGGGTTCGCTTGAACCTTCACTTGAGCGATAAACGGGTTCACGAGGACGACTACATTAGGTTTCTTTAGATCCACCGGCTTCTTAACGACCTCAGCCACCCTCTTCCCTATCTCTCGACTAAACTCATTCCTTAAGTCCTCCCCATAAATTATTTCAAACTCTGCCTTAAGCTCATCCTCTTTTTCATCCACTTCTGAAGGAAGCTCAATACCTATTAAGAAAGTCGAGTATTCATACTCACTTAATTTATTCACAACCTCCCTTACTAATTCATCAATAATTTGAAATTTACCTTCGCAAATATGACATTGAAGTGATTCACTAATCACTTCCTTTCCTAACCTCTTAAGAATTTCTCCAGCTATATGAAGCCCTCCATTAATCATTAACGCCTTAAGCATAACAATCCCTTTTTCATCATCAGCTAAAGCTAATCGATGCGCTTCCATTAATAATGCTTGCTTTATCACTTTTCCCCTTTCTTCATTACTAATTCCATAACTTAACATAGCAAACTGCCTACCTAAACAATTATCACAAAGTGAATATTTCTCAATCATCTTCTGAGCCTTCTCCAAGACTTTCATAAACTTAACACATCCACATACTCAACCATTAGCTTTAAGAAGCTCCTTAAAAGGCCCCTTAAGCGCCTTCAACCCTTTTCTTCTTAAAGACTTCATCATACGCTTCATCAAAAAATATTGCTGAAGTAACTCCTTAACTTCCTTCTCAGACGTCCCAGAGCCTCTCGCTACCCTTCTCACCCTTGACGAGTTAAAGACCTTTGGGTTCTCCCTTTCTTCAACAGTCATAGATTGTATGATGTACTGCCATTTTTCGAATTTCTCCTCAGCCGTTTTCAATATTTCATCGGGGACGTTATACGAAAGGCCTGGAACCATCTTAAGGAGCTTAACGAGCGGCCCCATCTTTCGTACAGCTTTAAACTGTTCGTACACATCCGTTAACGTGAGCTTCTTACTTAAGAGCGCCTTAACGCCTTCCTCCGTTACCTCGACCTCGGCCTCTCGAACCTTCTCGATTAAAGCCTTAACGTCTCCCATCCCTAACAATCGGCCGACGAAACGAGAGGGAACGAACGGCTCGATGTCCTCGATCTTTTCGCCAGCGCTAATGAACTTTATAGGAGCTCCTACGGCTGCAACTGCAGAAAGGGCTCCTCCACCTCTCGCCGAGCCGTTCAACTTCGTCACTAAAATCGATCCTATTGGCGTCGCCTCGTGAAACGCCTTGGCCTGGGCCGTCGCTTGTTGGCCTATCGTGCCGTCGAGGACGAGCATTATTTCGTCCGGCTTTATCGCCGCCTCAAGTTGCTTCATCTCCTCGATTAAGCCCTTCTCCTCCTTATGCCGTCCAGCCGTATCGACTATTATCACGTCGTACCCTTCGAACCGCCTTAACCCCTCCAAGGCTATTTCGACGGGATTCTCCCGCCCGGATCCGCCGTAAACGGGTACGTTGACCTTAGCCGCCAGCTGTTGAAGTTGAGCTAGTGCCCCAGGTCTATACGTATCGGCACAAACGAGGGCTGCTTTTAACCCTCTCTTTTGTAAGTACCTCGCAAGCTTAACTGCAGCCGTCGTCTTGCCCGAGCCTTGTATGCCTATTAACATCACGGCCTTTTTCTTCTTAGGCTCAACATCGAACGAAGCTGGCTTCTCGCCTAGCAACCGAGTTAGCTCGTCGTACACGACTTTTACGACGTGCTCCTTCCTAGACACGCCTGGAGGGACCTTCTCCTTAAGGGCTCGCTCCTCAATCCTCCTCGATAGGTCGAAAACGAGCTTGACGTTCACGTCTGCTTGTAACAAGGCCCTTTGGATATCTCGGACGAGCTCCTTCACCGTCGATTCATCAGCGATCGGAGCTCGAAAGACCTTTCGTAAGGCCTCGTGTAACGACGAGCCGAGCTTCTCGAGCACCATTATTCACCTTAATGAAGAATTACCCCCTTTAAGGGCGTTAAGGCATCCGTCCTTCGTCGTCTTTAATCGCGGCCATAGTTTCCCTCGCCTTTCGAAGGCAGGTCGGCAGCTAACGGAGCCAACCTTTAGCCTCTACGAGGCTACGGCCGGCTTCTCTAAGGCGGCCGCGACGATCAATGGGAACGCTATCGTCGCGTCGCATACGACGGTGACGGCCTTTCCCTCGGGCTTAAGCTTCCCCCAGCTCACGGCTTCCTCTAACGAGGCTCCGCTTAAGCCCCCCGGCTCAGGGCGATCCATCGTTATTTGCACGACGCAATCGACTCCATCTCGAAACGTGTTCGCGAACAAGACGAAGTGCTTTGGCCATCCTCCGCCTAAGATGATCGCACCGACTCTCTTAGCTTCGTACACCTTGCTTACGATTAACTGAACGTCTAGCAATGGATCTAAGATCAACGTTCGATCTTGTCCGAAGGCCCAAAGTTGAAAGCCGATGATCGAATCAGGCAATCCAGGACATATGATCGGCACGCCTTTCCTAGCGGCAGCCGCTAATATTGAGCCTTCATCTTGAAGTCGCATGCCGATCTCATGAAGGATTTCAGCAGAGGATATCCTCTTCCTCTTTTGCTCTGGGATTTCCTCTAACGTTTGATATACCCAACGCTCTAACGCTTGAAATGCCTCCAGCTTCACGTAAATATCGGCTATTCGACTAATCCCCTCCTCCTTTAACTTCACATCTTCGACGTAAGCCGAGCCCACTTGATGTTTATAACCTAATGCCTCAAGCGCGTCGTGAACTACATTAGCACCCGTGCTTACTAATACGTGGACGTATCCATTTGTTATTAAATCGGCGATAACGCTCCTTAGCCCGCCTGGCACCAACGCCCCAGCTAAGGCTAAGAACACCGTGTAATCCGGCTCGTGGAACATCTTAGCAACAAGCTCAGCCGCTCTGCCGATCCTTCCCGCGCCGAGGACCCCGCACCTCCTCATCTCATCGACTAGCTCGCTAACCTTTACGCCCGGCCGTAATCGCATCTGCTTAACGGCTCTCAACATACTCACGCAAGGCCATCCATCTATCTGGGCGAGAGCCGAGGCTTCAGAAGCTCACTTAGCCCTCACTACCTTCGTCCGACCTAATATCCGCCAGTACTCGACCTCCACGCCGGATTGCAAGCTTGGCGCTAGATCCTCCGGCAACGGCGTTTCGAACACCTCATACGTCTCTAAATCCATGATTTGAACGGAAGGCGGCGTTATCGATATCACTTGACCTACTTTCTTCTCTATCAAAGGCACTTCAACTTGAGCGTCGACTGGCTTGACGATCTCCCTCCTTTGGTTGTCGAAGACCCCGATGGCGACGACTCTAGCCTTCGCCGACCCGTGCTTACCCGGCTTCGACTTCGTTAGCTCGACGACTTTACAAGGCTCGTCGTCGATTACGACGTATCCGCCGACGCGAATGCTTCCGACGTCCACGGGCTTGCTCATTTTACACCAACTGATCTCTCGACGAGCTTCGGTAATGATTTTAACAACGGCCTTATATAAGCCGAGGAACGGCGTCTACGTTGTCAAGCATGAAGCCTCAAATACAAAGGGTCGGCTTGATCTCTCGCACGGATTGGAAGGAGGCGTTAGACCTTTCGTTAAAGCTAATAGAGTGCTTAGGGCGAGGAGGGCTTCAAGTCCTCTTAGAGCCTGAGTTGGCTAAGTCGATCGGCCGCGAGGGCTTAGCCAAGCCGGTCGAAAAGATGAACGTCGACTTGGTGATCACGGTGGGCGGGGATGGAACCATTTTAAGGACTTGCCTTTCGCTTCCGAAGCCAGAGCCACCCATTCTATCCATTAACCTTGGGGTTCGAGGGTTCCTCGCCGAAGTCGAACCGGATGACGCGTTTAAAGCCTTAGACGAGTACCTATCCGGGAGGCTCGCGGTGGAACGCCGCCCGAGGTTAGCTTCTTTCATCGGGGAGGAACGGCTTCCAGACGCTTTAAACGAAGTCTTCGTCACGGCTGGCGCGCCTGCTAAGCTATTGCACGTTAAGGTTCGAAAGAATGGCGTAGAGGTCGACGAATGCTTAGCGGACGGCATCATCATCGCCTCTCAAGTCGGCTCGACCGGCTACTCCTTATCCGCCGGAGGCCCTGTGCTCGACCCGGAGTTAGAGGCTTTCGTCTTGACCCCGGTGTGCGCACTCGTCCCCTTCCGCCCGATAGTTTTCCCGTCGAAGTCCGTGCTAACGATAGAGCTCATCAGGCCGAGCCGAGCTTTAGTCGTCATAGACGGTCATTACCAACGTGAAATCGACTTAGGAGGACCTCCGCTTATCGTAACTAAGTCCGAGCGCGAGGCTCGTTTCGTCCAATTTAAAAGGGACTTTTACGAACGGCTAAGGTCGAGGTTCCTATTCCGTGGGAGGAAGCTTAACGAGGCCTAAGGAAGGGGCTTTCGTCTTAGATACGCCGGCCTTTCTCATCGGGTTAAATCCTTCCTCGATAGAGGGGGCTTACTCAGTTCCATCAGTTGAAGAAGAGCTGATCGTCGGCTCCTTGCCGTGGGTGAGGTTCCGCGCAGCGGCTGAAGGCGGGGGACTGAGGGTAAGGCCTCCTAAGGAGGCCTCGATAGCTAAAGTTGAAGAGCTTTCCAAGGCCTTAGGCGAAGTAACCTCCCTCTCTAAGGTCGACACTCACGTATTAGCCTTAGCCATAGAGCTGAAGGAAGAAGGCCGTTCGCCGACCGTAGTTACGGACGATTATGCCGTACAAAACGTCGCGAGCCAAATGGGCATAAAGTTCACATCGTTAGTGACGCTCGGCATAAAGTTTCGCTTTAAGTGGACGGCGTACTGCCCGGCTTGTCGTAAAAGGTACCCAGCCGATCAAGGGCTTAAGGAGTGCAACGTTTGCGGGACGGAGTTAAAGCGTAAGCCCTTGAGGAGGAGGTCGGTCAAAAAGAGCTTCCATCACGAAGTCGGCGATTCTTATTTGCCGCCGCCTACTTCGGATAGTTGAAATGGAGCGCTCTTACTCCGCCTTAGGCGAAGGCGTGCCCGAAGGGATATTGAACTTCATGAAGCTAATCGGTAAGCTAAAGAAGACGAAGAGGGCTGGATGGGTTAGGGCTGGCGTTGAACGGCCTGAGTCCGTCGCTGATCATAGCTTCAGGTGCGCTGTATTCGCCATGGTGTTAAGCGACTTAATGGGGTTGAACGTGGAGAGAGCGGTTAAGATCGCGCTTTTACATGACGTACAAGAGGCCTTGATAGGGGATTACGATCGCCTTGCCAAAGAGGGCATCGGTACGAAGGCTGTAGAAAAGGCGGAGAGGGAAGCCATCGAGAGGGTTCTCTCGTATCTTCCCAACGGCTTAAGAGATGAGTACCTTAAGCTTTTGGTTGAGTTCATCGAACGACGGACGGAGGAAGCCGTGTTATGTAAACAAATCGATAAGATGGAGATGATTTTACAAGCATTAGAATATGAGGAGGATGGTTGCAGCGAGGAGCGCTTGCAAGAATTTTGGAGTAATGTTGAAAGCGAACTCGGCCATCCTTATTTAAAGATTATGTTTAAAGTGCTAAGGAACGAGAAAGACAAGCTACAGGTGGTTAAGTCCACCTGAGTTAACTCACCTACTTTAGTATCCGTTGTACATCAATTTATATTGATAATGAAAATTTAAACTCTTGTGTACAATTAAATCGCTACATTCGCTCTTTAGTTTAACCCATTGACGCTTGGGAGCCGCAATAAATCAGGCCTACTGACCGAGCTGGCCCACGCTAGCTACGCAGGGACGTAAAACGTTTGCCGAGGCTTACGGACGCCGAAGGGCTTCGTTCGTTTCTTTAAGAAGGGGTAAACGAAGCATCGTCATGAAAGCAAATCTTAAATGGAAGAATTTACGCCGTCAATTCGGGTATACGATTGGGCAGCTATGAGCATCTTGAAAAGGCGATAAACGAGTTGCTAAGGCTTGACGAATTCCCCATCGGATGGAAGTTCGTTAAAGATGAAAGCGAATTAACTGGGGTTGCCTTGGTGAAGAAGAAGGTCTATTCTTGTCAAATGTTGAAGATCGCTAGCCAAGGGGGCTACGTTCATGCGGCGACTGAAAACGAGCTTTCCTGTCGTCATGAAAGGTATATCTTCGGCATGGAGCCTCTTCAAGATAAACATTTAGAAATACAAATGAAGTATGCGAAAACAAAGGACGTAGCTGAGAAATGGTTCTTAGAAAGAGCACCTAAAACGAAGTGTAAGGGCATCATGGTAGGGCCGCTTGGTAAGGTGACTTTTACACCTGACTTGATCGTTTTGATAGTTAACGCTTGGCAAGCGACGCGATGCATCCATGCCTACCTACATGAAAGCGGAGAGGATTTTCAGTTCGTGATCGGCCCCAGCGCCATACCTTGCGCATACGGCGCCGTATACGTGTATAACACGGGCAAGCCGAACTTAGTAACAGCATGCTCTGGAGCAAGAGCTTACGGGAAGTTTGAGAAGAACGACTTAAGCTTCTTCATGCCATTTCAAGACGTGGACAAATTCGTAGAGGGATTAAGAGAGACGCATAGAAAGGGGGTGACCGTGCCCCTTTTACTCGACCTTGGGTTCCCACCGAGGCCGGCGAAAAGCGTCTTCGAAAGGGATAGGGCGACATAAAGCGCGGTTTGCCAGAGACGCTTTCGCTTAATGGCGCCGGGGAGGGGATTCGAACCCCTGAGGGCCAGGGGCCCACTGGATCCCACGTCTTAACGGGCCCCTTAGGCGTCGGATCTCGAGTCCGGCCTTAAGGCGTCCAGCGCATTCGCCGCTCTGCCACCCCGGCGCAAGCGTGAACCGTCAACGTTTTCCGCGCACTTAAGTTAAGCGGGCAACTTAGGTGCGGCTAAGTCCGCTATGTCTACGCTATGTTCATAAATGCGGCTCATTGATAGGACGGCAATGTTAACGTGAGGCGCTACGCTTTCGAACTGAGGGCCTAAGGCCCTATTGATCTCCGAGGCTAATCCATAAACTTTGTCGTGCATCTTGCGAACGGATTCAGCCGTGGGGATGTCGCGCATGAATAAAGCTTTTATGGCGGTCTCATGAGCCTCATAGGCGATTATGTGAAGATTTAAAAGCAACCCGCTAACATCCTTAGGCAGCTTAATTCCACCTAGCTTTACAGCTTCGAAGGCTACGCGGGCTGATTGATCGCCTATGGACTCAACTAAGCTGCCGGCGAGCCTGTAATCAAGGCAATCGAGCGGCCGGACGCCTAACTTATCGCCCAAGCGAGGATCTTGAAGTATCGTCCTTAAGATGCGAGTGAGGAGGAAGTAAAGGCGGTCGACATCGTCGTCCCTAACGATTACTTCCTCGGCCAAGCGAACGTCGCCTTCCACGAGGGCTGCTACGGCGTCTTTATGCATTCCAGCGGCGATGGAATACCCCCTCTTAAGTATCCCCTCGGGCGGGAAGGACAAAGGCTCCAAGAGGCATTGTAAAGTTACGCGGGAGACGTCCTCCTCCACGACCTCCAAGCCTATTAAGCGGCTCGCAGCCCTTTTGGCTCGTTCCCTATCCTCAGGCTTTATCCGATCCCTAGCCTCAACGCGGATGATATCGTAACCAAGCAAGTAGCTCCCGACGATCTCTTGGCCTAGGTAAGGGCCCGGCTTTACGGACACGGCCTTATGGGCTCTTTTCACTTCGTACATCGGGTCGACTATGAGGCGTCCATCCGCCGTCTCGTTAACCGCTACGATCGAACCGCGATCGAGCCCTCTCCGTTCAGCCCAACCCTTTGGTAAGCAGACGAAGAAAGTCCCGCCAGCTGTCCTCTGGATCCTACGGAGCTCTACCTTCGACCCTCGCATCGGTTTATCAAAAACGAGGATCGATATATTAAGTTTAAAGAATTTAATGAAATATGTATTGAGCCTAGCTCCCGTTTAAACATCAAACTAGGATCGACCGATCGATGAAGGGCTTGCGAAACGTCTGAAGCCTCCTTGAAAGGCTTAAAGAGCTGACGTTCGCGAACTTCATCTGAAGAGCGCTGCTTAAGCCGTAAGGCGAGTTGCCCTAATTACAAATGTTTGATTATCGAGGCTAATCCTTGACCTCAAGTGAAGATGAAAGGTTACGGAAGGCAGTGTTGCTCGCCGTAGCCGCCGGATTTCAGCTCGATAAGGAGGCCTTCGACCTCCTCAGCTCCTTACAACAAACATTAGATCCTGTCGAGTTAATGGAGAGAGCCATCAAGTATGCTAAAGACGCACCGAAGGGACTTTTGTTCATCGAACGAGGCCTCTTAGAGAGGGTTGTTAAGGAGTACGCTCAACCATCGATCATACGCGAATCTAAGAGGGTGTTTCGAGCGCATGCACGGGATGTTAGCCCTAACGTAGAGGTTATCGAGGATCCAGCTAGCAAAATCCGTACGACTGGCTCAGTTGATGGCTACGTGAAGTACTTTCGAAATAGGTTCGATAAGCTCCAACGTATATTAAAACAACGAATCGAAGTTAGAGATGCTGTAACAGTCATAGAGGCCCTTCGAGCGCCTATAGGTGCTAAGCTTAAGGTTTTAGGCATGCTTACGGAGAAGAAGGAGACGAAAAGGAGCATATTATTAAAGGTCGAGGACCTTCATGCTGATGCATTAGTTCTCGTCCTCCGTAACGCAAAGGAATTGGTCGAGAAGGCTTACGCGTTGCTTTTAGATCAAGTCGTTTGCATTAGCGCGATTAAGGGCAAGAACGATCTATTGATAGCAGATGACTTTATTTGGCCTGAGTTGCCTCAAAGATCTCCTCGAACTGCCTCGGAAGCCGTGTACGTAGCTTTAACCTCGGACCTACACGTCGGAAGCCGCATGTTCATGCGCGAGGAGTTTGAAAGGTTCATCCTTTGGCTCAACGGGGAGTACGGAAGCCCGTGGATGAGGGAGGTCGCAAGTCGAGTTAAGTACTTAATTATAGCTGGCGACATCGCCGACGGAGTCGGCGTATACCCGAAGCAGATGAAGGAGTTAGAGGTTCGAGATGCCTACGAGCAGTACGAAATGGCTTCGAAGTTCTTCGAACGAATCCCCGATTACATCGAAGTTATCGTCGTGCCTGGCAACCACGATGCATGTAGAAAGGCATTGCCTCAACCCGCTCTCTTGAAGGATTACGCGGAGCCGATTTACGAGGCAAGGAGCATCCTATCCTTAGGGAACCCATGTTCGATCGGCTTACACGGCGTTGAATTCCTCGTTTACCATGGGAGGAGCTTGGACGATGTCATTGCCTCCGTCCCAGGCCTCGGCTTCGACAGCCCGGAGAAGGCCATGCGCTTGTTATTACGTTGTAGGCACTTGGCCCCGATTTACGGCCGGAAGACGCCAATAGCTCCGGAGCCTTACGACTTCCTTATCGTCGAAAGGGTTCCCGATGTCTTCCACGCTGGCCACGTGCACGTCATGAAGCACGAGGTCTACAGAGGGACGACTATCGTGAACTCAGGGACGTGGCAAAGGCAGACGGCGTATCAAAGGGAGATGGGCTTAATCCCTACACCTGGAGTTATTCCGATTGTGAACCTTCAGACGTTAGAAGTTATGCCGCTTTACTTTCAATCCCCTTAACGAAAATTCCCGACCCCTTCTCATGGCCTTTTCGTTAAGTCGAAGTCCAACGTTAAAGCTTGCTTTCTCTTCAGAAGCCGGAGCCCTGCGAGCTTCCGATGGTCCTTTCCGAAGGGAAGCCTTAAGTCCTGTGTTCACGCTCAGCATGTCGTCGTTTTGCAGCTGTTATAGGAAGGCGAAGGCTTAAATACCTCGCCAAATTGAGAAAACGTGAAATGTCCGAGGAAACCTTTATAGAAAGAGTATTTAGAAGCGCTATCTACTGGATAGTAACGATGATCGCATTAGCGTCATTTTTATTGGCACTTTATAATATCATAAAAGACCTCTCATTGACCTTAGATATTACGACCGTCTTCTTCATAGTTATTGTGATGATCTTATTACGCTCCTTACAATCGGGGTTAACGGCTATAGAGAGGAGGATAATAAGAGGGTTTGAAAATTTGATCATTGAAATAGGGAAGCTAAGCGGAGGTCGAAGCTCAAATCCGGAGAGGAAGGAGGAAAGGAGGGAGGAAATAATGACTTCTGGAGGGGGAGCGTTCGCTGGTATGGTGATAGGTGGCGCAATAGGGTTGTTATTCGGCCCCGTTGGCGTCGTTATAGGAGGCATTATTGGGGCAATATTAGGGAATCAAGCCGAATATGAAGCTATAAAGGCAGAAAGGGAGAGAAGGATGAAGAAGGAAGTAGCTGCTAAGCGATAGATGGTCTTTCCTCTAGCTTCTGCCTTTTATTAAGGATGGGCTAGGCGAGAAGCATAGCGCTGTTAGAATATTTTAACAACCTAGTAAGGGATTAACCTCTTTAGAACTCAGGGTCCTGCTGTTGTCACACACTTTGTAGATAGTGGATAAACACTTAGCTATTAGCCTGGCAACTCGAATTGGCTCAGGAACCCTGCAACAAGCGATCGAGGAGCGTATCACTTGAAGCGCCCAACCGACATCGGCGCCGACAACCTCCATGTAGAGAGGGGGCTCATGTGGAATCGAGATGACTTCGTAGATCGAGCCGAGCTTTTCAAACACCGCCCATCTGACCCGCCAATCCTTAAAATGCCCTAACAAGGCCGCCTTAACGGCTGCGTTATCGGGCTTCGTCCTCGTCACTATTATCACGGGCTTCTCAAAGGCCTTGAATACGGACGTAGGGTCGATTAGGTTGAAGCCTGCGAAGGAGACGCCAGCGAGCATCACTGCGTCGAAATCCCAGCCCTTCAACATTATCAAAAGCTTCTCCGTGGCGTCCAACCCATCGACCGTTATCTCCTCCACTTTAACGTCGTCTATGCTCAACCCTTCCATCAGAACGGCTACGAACAAGGCCTTGTCGGTTCGATAGACGCCCTCCTTAGAGAATCCTCCGTCCTCAACTCCGACGAGTCGAAGCCGCCAGGCATCGTGGAACATGATCGATCAAGCGCTTAAGGCGTTCATCTTCAGCGAATGCCTCCTTAATAACGCTACGGCCGACGCCTAAGCGAATCCTCCTCGTGCGCCCATATCGACCCATGCTGATGACGTTAGAGCTTAACAAGCCGATGACGTCAAGCTCGTTAAGCAAGCTGCTGACGCGCCGCTGGGTCAAAGGTTCCAACCCCACCTCCTTGCAAAGCTCGCAGTAGATACCGTAGATATCCCCCGTCGTGGCTCGGCTTGAGTCGACCTTGGCGAGTAAGTATGCGCTGCATAAGACGAGCTTCGAGTGCAATGGGAGGTTGCGAACGGCCTCGATCACGCGATCGTGCTCAATACGCCTTTCTGCCAACCGCACGTGCTCCTCCGTCACTAAGTTAGCTCCTTCTCGCTCGGCGAGCTCGCCCGCCACGCGTAAAAGGTCTAACGCACGACGAGCATCGCCGTGTTCAGCTGCCGCTAATGCAGCGCAAAGGTTCAAAGCCCCTTCTAAGAGGGCTCCTTCTTGAAATGCCAACTTCGCGCGCTCTTGAAGTATGTCCCGTAGCTCAGCGGCGTTATAAGGCTTGAAGACTATTTCCTCCTCGCTTAAGGAGCTTAAGACGCGCGGGTCGAGCAATTCCTTAAACCGTAGGTCGTTCGAGATTCCGATGATGGAAACCCTACTTCCTTGAAGCGATTCGTTAACCCTCGTTAATTCGTAAAGCGAGGTATCCCCGCATTCCTTAACCAGGTAGTCGATTTCATCCAATACGATGAGCAAGGAAGACCTTTGGGAGTTCAAACCGTCCTTCAATCGTTCGAAGATTTCGCCGGTGGCCAGCCCGGTGAAGGGAACTTTAACGTCGACGGCTGAACATAAGCTTGAGAGAACTCGATACTCGGTCCCTGCTAAGCGGCAGTTTACGTAACAAGATCGAACTGGAGCCTTAAGCTCACGGGATTTATTCATTAACCTTTCCAATACGTACTTAACGGCAGCAGTCTTCCCCGTGCCAGTCTTCCCATATATGAATAAGTTAGAGCATTTATAGCTTTTCAAAGCTGGCGCTATGACTTCTACTATTCGATGTATTTCTTCTTCCCTATGAGGTAGCTTATTAGGTATATAATGATGTTGTAGCACCTCTCTATCTCTAAATATCCTAGATTGATTTAACATACGTTCAAAGATGCTATCTAATGCGTCTTTTTGTTGCACGTTGAACGTCTACCTCTAACGATTGCGCGTTATACGATGGCGCTGGATTAGATAAATAAGTCGTACAAAGCCGTTGGGAGGATCGTAAGATAGTTTAAAGCGGGGCGAGATATAACCCCCTGGAGGCGCGCACCCCTTTGTTTCCTATGGAACCATAAAAAGAAGCCCGATTAAAGGTTCTAAGAGCTCAAGCTTAAAGCGATAGCGTTAAAAAGCTACTCGAAGGTTATTTTAAAAAATAATATAACGATCCACAGGAAATGAAGGGGTGCGGCCCTTCGATGGAGAAAACATCCCTTTGGCCAACGTTAAAGTGGTTGTTTGTGAAGTTCTTGTGAAGTTAACTCGTTAATTGCCTCCTCAAGCCCGTGGCCGAGCCGATTTTCACTTTTTTGCCTTCACTAAGCGTAAAGCTCGTACCCCTTCGTTTCCGATGGAAGTAGCCGTTTTAAAACGCTTCTCCTCCTTATTCCTTCGGAGGCCATAAGTGAAGCTGTGAAGACAAAAGAAGTCGAGATTTAGGCCATTTTCCCTCCTACGGCTCGTTTATGAAATTTTCACCTCCACCTCTTCACCTATCTCCATTAATGCGTGAAAGCCGACTAACGCTTAGATGCCAGCAAGGAAGATGAGGGTGGAGGTGTTCGATCGAGGGGGCGATCGTTACGTCATCACCGTAGAGGGGCAGGTCACGAGGGAGAAGGCCTATCGAGTCTTCGACTTAATCGAGCTCTTGGGAGGGATCCCGAACTCATCGTTAAGGAATAGCTCGGCCGAGCTCTCTAAAATCGATAGAGTTCGTTCAATCGTAGAGAGGTACTTCCCCTTGGTGTGGTTCTCGTCGAAGGACGTTCAATTTACGTACGAACGAGAGCTCGGGGAGTCGATTAAGTTGAGCACGGTCTCTACTTATTTATCTCGATTGGTAGATCGAGGCTTCTTAATGGTAGAAGGAGGACCTAATGCTAAGCGTTATAGGATGATAACCGAAATAGCACGAAGCGCCTTACACCTTATGAAGTAGCAGGACTCTACCTTCGGAAGCTAACTATCGATTCCTTTCACGTCCCCTTCAAGAATATCTTCGTTGCTTCATTTTCATCACATCATAAATAAAAATGGAAGAGGTAGAATGTCACTCTAACTCGAGCTAATACTTATGATTAAGCTTCTAGTGAGTTTACGATATTTAATGATGAAGAGTTCACGTAGCATTAGGACGCTCTTTAGATCCTCTTTCGAACCCTCTTAAGATCTTTAATGCCCCTTCATTAATACGATAGGAATACGGAACTTTTCTCATATCCCTCTCTAAGTACCCTTGCTCATAAAGCTTCTTCATCAAACGGGCCGTATGTTCACGCGTAAGATTGATTCTACCCTTAATCTCTGGCACCGTTCTTTCCCCTTCATTCGCTAATATCTCTAAGACCATTAACTCGGTTCCAGTTAAACGAGCAATTGATCCCTCCATCGATATCGCCCTCCTATTAATCGGCTCATTTTCTACTGAAGCTTTAAGCTCAACTTGCTCTAACTTCATAAGCCTTCGCTCAATATCTTCTACTTTCTTACTTAGAACTTTAAAATCTTGCTTAATTTCATCTAACTCCGCTTGCCTTTGTCGCTTAACGGTAAGGCCTTCTCCTCTTAAGAGCAAGGCCTCAACCTTATATATGAGGAGGTTAAGGCGTTGTTCGCATACCTTCGACCAACGGTTGAAGATGGTTAAAGTAGAGCTTACGATGTCTTTAGCTTCTATGCGCTCCTTTTGAATTTCCCTCATCCTTTTGTAGTAAAGTATGGAAGCGCATACGCTTAAGGATAAGATGAAGGACGTTAAAATTAGAAGCAGCTCATGCATGTGATGGCCTCGCTTCATCAACGTGACTTAACGATCACGAGTAGATCACATTAAGGCGGATTAAAGCGTTATTACGACGTACTTGTGACATCACGTTAGATTACCGAGGCGAAAGATCCTTCAGCATGAGCTCTATTTCTTCACGAAGGCCGCTAATCGCCTTTACGAATTTATCGCGTTCTTCACGTTCGTTTAAAACGCCTTTATACGCCTTGACGTAATCCTCGAGCTTGTTGGCGAGCTCGACGTAAGGGAGAAGGCTCACGTGCTCGAGGAGCCCTAAGTACCCTAGCAGAAGCACGGTGTAAATAGCTCGAGCGATGTTCCTTCTGGCCTGTTGCAAGGTCCTATGGAAAGCGCCTTTAGTTGATTCCGACCTCGTTAACCTCAATCGAGCTTTTTCATCGTACCTTAACGGTTTCTCCGAGATATTCTCGGCTAAAACGTCTATTAAGAGCGTTTCCACTTGCGCTTTTGTTAAATGGCTGTTATTCATCAACGTTTTCACGATCGGATCGTTTAACAGCTGCTGCACATGCTCTCGAACTTGTTCCTTAAGGTTCAAACCCTTGACCGAAATGCCGCTCCCTGAGTATACGCTTTCGTATACGAGCTTATAAAACGGAAGCCAAGCTCGATCGAAAGCAAAAGGGGAAGCATGTGGCGATAACTCATAGGGCTAGATAAGTGTAAAACTATCTTAAGCGCTAAAAGCTTATGGTGTTAACAAGTTTCTGACGGCTTTTACGAAGGTTAGACCTAAAGGAGGATTACTTAGTACAATCTAGCCCTAGGAAGATGAATCCTAACGTCTCCTAATGACGCTGAAATTGATATAATATCTTTCATAGTTAAGAGGCCTGGCCTTGCAGCTAATACCTTTGGAATAATATTTATAATCATAGCCACAGTTCCTATATCTCCATGTATTCCTCCGATTATCCTCTCCTTAATAGTAGGCTCACCTTCTATAATTACTTCATCATATGGCTCTTCTATACCTGCATGAGAGATAAACTCAAGCGTTATAACCTTCTTCCCATTCACTACTCCATAAGCTATGCTCCTCAGGCCTGCAACTTGTCCAGGTTTAACTATTAAATAAGTCGTCTTAAGCTCCCTTTCAGCAATCACTGGCTCTGGTGGCAACTCGACTATTTCTTCTATACTCCATCCTAAGGCTGAAGCTACTTGAGCTATGGACTCAAAGAAGCCAACATGTCCAGTTATCTCTTTAGTCTTAATCTTCTCTTCAAACTCTTTTTTGCTTAAACCAGTACCTATCTTCTTCTGATATGAAATTCTTCTATCCCCTGAATACATCATTCGTGTAACCTTAACGCTATCTATCCTTAAACAAGGCGCCGTTAAAACTATTGGCAACGTATCCATTAGAAAACCAGGATTTATCCCCGTTCCTAAAACGGTTACATCCTTCTCTAAGGCAGCTCTATCAATCTTACTAGCTAGCTCAGGATACTTAAGCCATGGATAAGAAAGCTCTTCACATGTTGATACTACATTTAGCCCAGCGTTAATACATCTCATTATCTGAGGATATGTATCTTTTAGATAAGAGCTAGTAGCATGAATAACTACATCAGCCTTCACAGAGCCTAAAAGATCATCCACCATATCCGTTACTTCAACTCCGATTGTTGCTTTAATTCCAACCACGTTTCCGAGGTCTCTTCCGATGATCTCTTTATCGATGTCGATTGCCCCTACTATAATGTATCCTTTCCTTCTAAGTAAATGTTGTGCAACCATCCTTCCGATCGCGCCAACCCCATATAAAACGACCCTGACTTGATCGCGCAAGATTACGCACCTCCTTTACCCATCCTCAAGCTGAGCCCTTCATTAAAAGTTTTAAATAAGTGCCATGTGAACTATGACGAAGTTAGGCAGCAAGGATTTATTTATGAACTCTACAAAGCAGCCTGGAGGATACGCTCTGCTTCTCCATTGCTTGAGGCTTTGATAGGACTTATATGTGGAGGCTGAACGAAGGTGGAAGAGCTCTTTTACTAACAGGCTTTAAGACACCTCCACTAAATGTACAAGAGACGGATGGACCACTTGGTGTAGCCTCGATAGCTCGCGTTTTAAAGATAGCTTTTAACATAACTCCGATAATCGTTATTGAGGATGGTTCCATACATGTAATGGAGGCCTTAAGGCCCTTCGAGCGAGAAAAATAGCCGTCGCTACACCGTATACAGATAAGTTAAATCAGCTTGAGAAAGTTTTTAGAGGCAAATGGCTTTAACGTTTTAAGCATTAAAGGCTTAGACATTGTATATAATTTTGAAATAGGGCTTCAGCCTCCAACGAAGGCTTATAAGATCAAAGGAAGTTTACACACGAGACATGGATTGCTTGCTCATTAGTTGTACAAACTTTAGGACAATAGAAGTAATAAATGTTCTAGGGGAGAGTTGGAAATTCCTGTAGCGTCGAGCAATACGGCGTCGTTGTGGATTTCCTTAAAAATGCTTCACGTCAGAAAGCTTCATAAGCGTGTAGGAGCCCTTTTTTAAAGAAATTCTTTAGCAGCAAGAGATTACGAAGAATTCTAATAAGACTTCGGAGGAAAAGTCTTAAGCTAAGCTGCTTTAGTGAAGAGACTAAGATGCTGTTTGATAGCTGGAATAATTATGATATCATTAATGTATTACTGCTATCAAATACATCTTATCTAGGTTAATTGTTTTGTAGCTTTTACCTACTCTAACCGCTAAGATAGGCGTTCTTTGATTTTAATAAATCCCCTAACAACTTCATCGAATGTAATGAGATCAGTAAGAAGTGTAGTGATGTCTATGCCAACTATGTACGTAGCTCATCTATGCCGAATTTTGCAGTACTTATTTAGATTTTTAAGAACTAAGCTTCAGGGAAGCTTCGAGAACATCGTTGTTACAGCTTTTATCGAACTCTTTTGATATAAAGATCGAGCGCAAGCTTAATTAAGCAGCACTTCATTCCATCGCCCGTGGGCCTCTATAACATCGCCCTCGTGTTATCGACGATCAGCGTAATCTTAGCGCTCTTGGTATTGGTCTACAACGTCCGGGAGATGGGCAAGATCGTCAAGATCATTAACGAAGGGTTCAAAAGCCTTCAGGAGGGACAAAAGGCGATAATGGGCACGCTTAAGGGCCTTCAAGAGAGCCAAAAGTCGATAACAAGCGCGCTTAAGGATCTTCAAGAGGGACAAAGAGCTATAATAAGCGTACTTGAGCGGATTGCCGAACGGTTAAGCTTAAACAAGGAATGAGAAGAGCGTAAAGCCGGCTAAACCCTTCCTTAACCGCTTAAGGCCGGAGCTATCGAACCGTGATATCATCGCCTCGCTGGCAGCTCACGCGACGAGGGATTAAGCGCGCAGTAGATCACGACCGTGACCTCACAATACCTCGGATGCCTCGCTTAAGCGCCTTAAGAGATCCGCCCTTAAGTCCCGAACCGTCGGAACTGCGATGCTAGCTCGTTCCAAGTCCGCGTAATCGACCTGTCCGATGAGTAGATCCTCCTCATCGTACTTAGCCTTAACGACGAGCCCCCCGATCGGGTTGATCAAACGGCTCCCTCCCCAAAACTCCAAGCCGTCCTCGATGCCTACGAGGTTCACGTAAGCGAGGAACGCGTTATTTTCGATGGCTCTCGCCGCCGTTAACACTTCGAAGAACTCCCGACGGCCAGCTGGCGACGCCGAGATGCAGACGATCAGCTGCGCCCCCCTCAACCTCATCAAACGGCTTACCTCGGGGAAGAAGATATCATAACAAATCATCAACCCCAACCTCCCCAATGGCGTGTCAAAGACTGACACATCACCTCCTGGCCTGAAGTAGCGCTTCTCCTCGAAGACGCCGTGGGTCGGAAGGTAGAGCTTTCGATACTTTCCGATGTAACCGTCCGGCCCTAACAAGACGGCAGTGTTGTAGATGACGCCTTCTACCCTCTCGCTGCGCTCTGGAATGCCGAATATGACGTAAGCTCGACAACCCTTGGCCTCCTCCTCCATCAATGAGGTCGAAGGGCCAGGCACTAGCTCCGCCAACTCGTATACCAAGTCCCGTATGACGTAACCAGTCGTTGAAAGCTCAGGGAATATGACTAATTGCGCACCTCTCTTCGTCGCCTCCTTCACAATCGCCTTCATCTTCTCAACATTACTCTCTTTATCTCCCACTTCACAATCAATTTGAGCTAATGCTACATTAATACCTCTCATAGAGGCTCTCCACTACTAAGGCAATGTATAAGGGAGCCTAAAATCTGCCCCTATAGTTCGATATTCAAGCTTCACAGTTAAAGGCATCCTCCTTTTATGCTCCCTCGTTAACCAACGCCTTTTCACGCTTTCGACGACTTCGACTGAAAGGCCTAATTGTTCAGCTATTTCATCGACCCTCATGAATCGCTCTAATCCATATAGTATCAAGTCTAAGACATCGTAATCCAAGCCCAGCTCCTCCTTCGCCGTTTGGCCGGGCCAAAGGGCTGGCGTCGACGGCCTTAAGGCTACCTCAGGAGGCACTCCGATGTGAAGCGCCAATTGCCTTACTTGAGTCTTGTATAAATCCATAAGCGGCGCTATATCGGCCGCTATATCGCCCCATTTCGTGAAATACCCCAACATGACCTCGGACTTATCTGAACTTCCGCAAACTATCATATTCAGCTTGTTTGCGTAATAGTAGATGCAAGCCGCTCGAGTTCTTACTTTAACGTTGCCCTTGCTGATCTTATCGCTTGAATCGAATATCGGCAAGGCTTTGTAAAAGGCGTTAAGCACGGGCGTTATGTCGATTACCTCAGCCCGAAAGCCGAACCTATCGGCAACGAGCTTCGCGTTTTGAACGTCAGCCGGGTCGTACGTCTCCCCCTCCGGAAGGATGAGGCCGAGAACTTTATCCCCTCCGATGGCTATTGACGAAAGCGCAGCCGCCGTGGAGCTATCCACGCCCCCTGATAGGCCTAAGACGACTCCGAAGGCTCCGCTCCTCCTCACGTAATCCTTAATGAACCGTTCGATCCTTTCCTCTACGTACGGCCAATCGAGCTTTAAGATGTCGCTCGTCAGCCTCAAGTCGATCGCCGTCAGTTGCGTAAACAATATAAACTCAACGGTCAAAAGCCTTTAGTTCAATCGAAACGCAAGAGCCGATCATATGATAGGCCGAGTCGAGCGCTACCTCCTTGATCGCATAAAGGAGGAGGGCGCTATCCACATAACGCTCATCGACCCCGAGGATGTTACATCTGCCTCAGCCTCGAGCATAGCTGAACAGGCTTCGCTTTCCGGGACCAAGGCCATCATGGTCGGAGGCTCGACGCTAGCTTCCACCTCTCAATTGGACGAAGTTGTGAAAGCCGTTAAACGAACGATAGAGCTCCCTGTGATACTCTTTCCAAATAACGTCACAGGCATAAGTCGTTACGCTGATGCGATATGGTTCATGTCCTTGATGAACTCATTAGACCCGTACTTCCTCACGGGGGCTCAAGCGCTCGGGGCGCCGTTGGTGAAGAAGTACGGCTTAGAGGCGATACCGCTCGGCTACGTAGTCGTCGGCGAAGGCAGCGCGGTAAGCGTGATCGGAAGGGCTTCGCCCATACCTTACGATAAGCCGGAGCTAGCAGTCGCTTACGCCCTTGCAGCTCAATACTTAGGCATGCGGTTCGTTTATCTTGAGGGCGGATCTGGAGCAAGGCAACCAGTCCCGGCGGAGATAATTCAAGCCGTTCGAAGATCCGTTGATGTTCCTCTTATCGTCGGCGGAGGCATAAGGACCGGTGAACAAGCTCGACAAGCTGTGGAGGCTGGAGCTGACATAATCGTCACCGGCAACGTCATCGAGGGTTCGGATGTAAGGGCCAAGGTTCAAGAGCTAGTCGAAGGCGTTAAAGATGGCGTAAGAGGCCGTAAACCAGCCAATCCCGTTCCTCCTCAGGGGTTTAAGTAAGCTCTATCGGTTCTCTGGCGGAGATGATGGAAAAAGGATAAGATACGCTCTCATGACGGCTTAACGTGACTCACATATGATAAAAATAAAAATGGAGCCTAAGGTTGACGAACAGGCCTCATGCTGGCGACGACACGTATCGCCTCTTCTAACGTCAGAACAGGCGATATCCTAAATTCGTAATTTATACCTTTAATCATTAGATTCAGACATATGGCGTATTCAGTACTTCTTATGATATTCACGCCATCCAACGCGGGCCCTTACGTCAAGATAAACCCTCCAGTCACCAATCTCTATGAACCTTTGTCTAGATGGATCAACGATGTGGTATGGAAATCCTGACAATGGTATTATTTCTATACTGAGCTCTGCTGATGGTATGCTGGCATCATCTCTATTGCTATAGACCACTATTAACATGTTGCCAATCTCGCCATCCTTCACCTTTGCATAGACTGCCATTAATTTTAGGCCCTTTGGGAGCTCTGTAGGCAAGTAAAGCGTCATGCCTTTCTTAGCCCACTGCCTGACTACCTCATCAAGGGAGACTGCCTCGACTGGTGGTGGCATAGGGCCAATTACTAGCAATTCTCGCTCGACGCTCCTTAGATGAAGTCGAGGTAATAATACCGCCGCGAGAAGTATGAGCAAACTTAACAACATGAGTCTTGATATCTTCATGTCCCTCCACCACCTGCTATGAATTCATGATGTGCGATCTCGCGAATCCAAAAGGGTGAATCTGCACGAGCGACATGCCTATCCCAAAGCCGTAGATCATGAGTATCTTGTACATTAAGTATCTGAAGTGCGTTCCATCGATATTTATAAAACGCGTCGTCACCTCATCGGAAGCCTGATAGTCCCTTGCTAAATTTGGGATGGCTTTGCCGATGTAGATGCTGAATACGTTTGAGCCAGCCGTCCAATCATGCGTCGTAGGATCCTTTGAGATATAATAGCTGTACCAAGAACCAATTTTTGGAAAACTCCATCGATGAGCCGTAGATGATGACCTGACTCATCGTTTACCTCTACATAAAATCTCAATCCATGCTGGCCATGGTCAATGTACCCCGCTTGAATCCAATATTGGTACTGATAACTAAGTATAACCGTTACCCACTGGGCATAAAATGATCGGTTCCAGGTGGAGCATGTTTTGTGAGAGTATATATGCTTCCTGCTACTCCATGAGGAGGAGGCCAACCTTCGCTTTTGTAATAGTAATATCCGACATAGTATCGCACTTGTGCGTACGCTGGAACGACCGTTAAGCTGAGCGCGAGCGTAATGATCGCAAGCACGAGCGCTATTCGCCGCAAGCCTTTTCCCTGAGGTTAGAGAGCTCAATATGCTTAAATATCCAACGCTCTCACGTCTTAGACCGTTAAAACGTAGGCGCGAAAGGCTTCGCAGCTCTTTGAGCGCCAGGACTTGAGATGCCTTAGCTTATCGTACGAAGGAACAAATGAAGCTTCTCATATGAGAAGCGCGTAGATCAACCACCGTTGGCTTATGGGTCGCATTATAGCCAAGGCTGCGATAAGGCGCTTTACAAACTTGGCTATTGCCCAGGTAAGCGAAAAGGTTTGCGCTAAGGTTACACTCTTGCTTTAGCGAGGCTATTTATAGGGCCGTTGATCGCAAGGGCCTCTCAGGCTAATTTAACTTCAGCTCTACTCATAATTAATGTAGAACTCGCATCAAGCTGACGGCTTTTTTAATGTTTTCGCGTCTAAAATCGAGAAATGCTAGTTCAAACCGTCTTAACTTCAGAAAATGAGAGTTGAAGAACATCAATGTTATGTCCTTAAGTTAGAGGATAAGCTTGAAGAAATTCGTGAGATCGCTAAAAAAGCTCACAAAAAGGGCTTTGATCCATCTTTAGACGTCGAGTTCAAGGTTGCGAAGGATCTGGCCGATCTCGTCGAAGGTTTAGTCGGCCCGCCAGGCGTTGCTAACGAACTAAGGGAGCTGCTTAAGCTCCTTCCTAAGGAGGAAGCCTCCCTTAAGATTGCTGAGGAAATAATCATCGGTAAATACGGCCGCTTAAACGCTCGCGAGGCCGCGGAACAAGCCATTCGCACGGCTTTGGCCATATTAACGGAGGGCATCACGGCAGCGCCATTGCAAGGGATTGTTAAAGTCGACGTAAAGCGCAACTTCGATCGGACGGAGTATCTCGCTATATACTTCGCCGGGCCCATTCGATCGGCGGGAGGCACGGAACAAGCCCTCACGCTAGTCGTCGGGGACTTCGTACGACGTTTGTTAAAGCTCGATCGTTACAAGCCGACCGAGGAGGAGATAGCTCGCTTCGTTGAGGAAGTCCGCCTTTACGAGCGATCGATAGGCCGATTTCAATATCGAGCCTCTGATGAACAGCTGAAGGAGGCATTAAGGCGCATACCGATTGAGGTCACGGGAATTGGAACCGATCCAGTTGAGGTCTCCTTCCACCGTGACTTGCAACGAATTGAGACGAATCGCGTTAGAGGAGGAGCCTTACGAGTTGTAAACGACGGCGTCGTCGGAAGGGCGTTGAAGGTTTGGGCCGTCGTTGAAAGGCTAGGGATCGATGGCTGGGATTGGCTTAAGCGCCTCGGTGGAGCTGAAGAAAGAAGATCAGCAGGTTTCATGGACGAGGTGATCGCTGGCCGCCCGGTTTTCGCCTTTCCCTCAAGGCCCGGCGGCTTTCGCCTTCGCTACGGCCGAGCTCGAAACACGGGGTTAGCGGCCGTCGGGATCCACCCCGCCACTATGTCAGTATTAGGGGACTTCATCGCCATCGGCACTCAACTTCGCTTAGAACTCCCTGGGAAGGGAGGCATAGCCCTCCCCGTCGATTCGATCGAGCCGCCGATAGTCAGGCTGAAGGATGGGTCCGTCGTTCGAGTGACGCTCGATAACGTAGGCCAAGTCAAGGGCTTGATAGATAAGGTGCTGTTCTTAGGGGATATCCTCATCAGCTTCGGCGACTTCCTTTACAACAATAAGCCTTTGGCGCCTCCGGGTTACGCGGAGGAATGGTATGTTGAAGAGCTTCGATCGACCGTCTTAAAGGAGTTCAACGGGGACTTAAGGAAAGTTGCCGATATCGTAGGCGTATCTTTCGAACGCTTGAGGGAGCTCTTAAGGGATCCGTTCGAAGGGAAGCCTAATGCGGCTGAGGCCGTGGCGTTAGCAACGAAGTTACGGATCCCGTTGCATCCTCGGTTTACGTTCTTTTGGAACTACGTCTCCATCGAAGAGCTAAAGGCCTTAAGAAGCTGGGCTTTTAACGCAAAGGTCATCGAGGAGGGAGGGCTCCTCAAGGTCGTAGGCGAACTCGATAAGTCGGTCAAAGTAGCCCTTGAGAAGGCATGCGTTCCACATAAAGCCTTGGACGGGAGGATGGTGGTGGAAGGCGACGATGCCTTCGCCTTAGCTTTTTGCCTCGGCCGTCACGTGCCGAACGTAGAGGTTCCGCAAGCTGGCTCCGCTCTTGAGGCGATCGAGAGGCTCGCTGGGGTAAAGGTTCGCGAGAAAGCCTCAACTTCAATCGGGGCGAGGATGGGCCGGCCGGAGAAGGCGAAGCGCCGTGAGATGAAGCCCTTGGTCCACGTCCTCTTCCCAATCGGGCTGGCAGGAGGGCCTCGACGGGACTTGATCCAAGCTGGGGAGAAGCGCGAGGTTTGGGTTGAGCTGGTTAAAAGGAGGTGCCCGAGGTGCAAGAGGACGACGACTTACGTCAAATGCTTTGCGTGCGACGTTGAAACTCTCCTCGAGAGAGTTTGCTCGATTTGCGGCAGGCCCTTGAATGAGGCGACGTGTCCCGCTTGTAACGCTTCAGCTAAGAGCTACGAAAGGCGAGCCATCGACGTGAAAAGGCTCGTCGAAGAGGCCTGCGCGAAATTAAGCGTAGCGCTTCCGCCGACGTTGAAGGGCGTTAAAGGCTTGACGAGCGAGATAAAGGCCCCTGAACCGGTTGAAAAAGGCCTCCTTCGGGCGAAGTATGACTTATCGGTTTACAAGGACGGCACAACTCGCTTCGATGCGACAAATGCCCCGTTAACGCACTTTAAGCCCCTTGAGATCGGCGTTTCGGTCGAGAGGCTCAAGGAGCTCGGTTATGATCACGATATCGACGGGAATCCATTAGCTACACTCGATCAAATTTGCGAGCTGAAGGTACAAGACGTAATCATACCGTTGAAGTGCGCTGAATACTTCATGCGAGTCACAAGCTTCCTCGACGATTTGCTCGAGCGCCTCTACGGCCTCCCTCGTTATTATAACGTAAAGCGAATCGAGGACCTCGTGGGCCACATCATGATAGGCTTAGCACCTCATACGTCGGTCGGCGTCCTCGGCAGGATCGTCGGCTTTACGCCCTCAAGCGTTTGTTACGCCCATCCGATTTGGCATTCGGCTAAGCGTCGGGATTGCGATGGGGATGAAGACGCGCTAATGTTGGCCCTTGACGTGGCCATTAACTTCTCGCGCTCGTACTTGCCGGCTCAAATAGGAGGCATCATGGACGCCCCTTTGTTCATCATCGCCGTGGTGAATCCTCGAGAAGTACAACGTCAAGCTCACGACGTCGATGTCTCAAGCTCCTATCCACTCGCATTTTACGAGAAGGCCTTGGAAGGCCTTGAACCTAAGGAAGTCCAGGAGCTAATTGATTTGATAAAGCATAAGATCAACGATCCGATCCTTCAAGGGCTTAAGTACACGATGCCTACGTCGAACATAAACATCGGCAATAACGAAAGCGCATACAAAAGGTTGAAGAGGATGGCCGATAAATTGAACGGCCAATTGGAGTTAGCCGAGAAGGTTCGAGCAGTTAGCGCTAAGCTTGTCGCTAAAAAGGTCTTGGTAACGCATTTTCTTCGTGATATTGTTGGGAACTTACGAGCGTTTTCAACGCAAATCTTTAGGTGCAAATCGTGTGGTAAGAGGTTTAGAAGGGTGCCTTTAAAGGGTTTTTGTACGGAATGTGAAGGCGAATTAACCCTTACGGTTCATAGGAGCGGGATTAAGAAGTACTTAGAGTTGGCTGAACGCCTCGTAAAGAGGTACGAATTATCAAGGCACTACGCTCAACGAATTGAGATGATTAAAAGTGAAGTAAACTCGTTATTTGAAGGAAGCATGAAACGTCAAGTAAGCTTAGCCGACTTCGCTTAATTCTATCAAGCTTTCCACACAGAATGCGACGGCGAATGATATGTTGAATCGAATTTTCATCCGACGGCCTTCTAGCGCCTTAGGATGGCAGTCAATTCATTGAGTAGCGAGTTAGCACGAGTTATATAAGCGGGAGGTTTTGTCGAACCTGTTGACGGAGGAAGGGCAAGCGAGGCGGGAGGCCGTAGACTGGTTTCAAGAGGCTTTAATTGACCTCGAGGAGGCGAGGGAAGCCTTAGAAAGAAGAAGGAACAACTGAGCATGTTTCACAGCTCATCAAGCGGCCGAAAAGGCCTTGAAAGCGGCCTGCATCGTCCTCCTGAGGAGGACGTACCCGAAGCTCCACGATTTAACGGAGCTGTACGAAGGGCTTAGGGAAGCGCTGGAGCTCAAGGGGGGATGTGGAAGCTGAGCTACCTATCCTTTCCGGATTTTATGAGCTCGCTAGGTACCCGAACGCCGGTTTGAGGCGCCTGTCTCAAGCGATAAACATGGAGGTCGCAGGAGGATGATCGAAGCAGCCGAAAAGGTGGTGAAGTTGGCAAAAGGACGAACCTTGGATGAGATCGATATGCCGAAGCTTCATAAGGGGCGCCTTAAGGGCCTATTGACGGCGCTGAAAAGGGGCCTCGCGAACCCTGAGGTTTATTTATTCAGAAGCTTTGCGAGGGGCGATTGGCTTTATGAAAGCGATATCGACGTCATAATCACCTCCGATTCGTTCGCTGGAATGGACTGGCTTGAGAGGGTGAAACTGATCAAGTCGATGGCGCCTAAGGGTGAGCCCCTTATGTACGCGGGATCGGAGTTCGAGGAGAAGAAAAGGAGCGAGTTCATTAAGGACGCCTTAAGTTGCGCCATAAAGCTTCTATAGCGACATCTACCTAAAGCTACGATCGCGACGGCTTCATGCAGCAACAATAGCCTAAGTGAAGTGACTGTGAACCTAAGCGAGTTCAAAACTCACTCTTCCTTTAGGAACTTGACGAGGTCGAGCAATCAATTATAGATGCGTGGGCAAAGTTGGTTTCTAGTGGCTATGTACAACAGCATTATTCCGTCCGTTGTTAACGCCGACGCGCTGCATAGAATAGCCCGTCCGTCATATCGATGATATTATCTCTCTCACGCGAAGGCTTTATTGAAGGCGCCTCTATTGAACTTCCGAGCCCATTTCACGCGGAGTTCAAATGCACACTGCTAAAGCCTTTTGTTATCTCATTCCACGTCTTAAATAATGCCTATCAACTTCAGCAATATTGGTATCAACGAGGCCATTATAGTTGCCCACATGGCTAGCACAAGGCCTATGACCCAATTTATCCTCCCGTTCATTCCATCTATCCTTTTATTTATTCCATCTATCCTCTCATTTATCTCATCCATCCTTTCATTTATTCCATCTATCCTCATGCTTATGTTGTTCATCTCCTTGCGAAGGCCTATTACCTCGCTATTCAACCTCAATATTCCAATAACTAGACAATCTTCGGTTGTTATTCTCCTTTCCTCAACTATCCTTCTCACCCTAGCTTTGCTTTCCTCCTCTAATAACTTGAACACTAATTCTTCCTCAGACAAACGTCTCGCCTAGCTTTGACCAGCCCTTCAGCAGGTTAAGAAGCTAACATGTATTTTAGCTTTTCCATGAGGCCCTTCGCTCTCTTAGCTTAAGACCTCATCTAACTGGTCGGATTGGGCTTTATGATTGAAAGCTTTACACTGGAGTAAGCTTAAGCGTACTTACAAGTGGTGCTAAGGAAAGAGCTTATCGCAAGGCTTACTCATGGCGTTGCTCCCAGTAGGGGTAGCATAGGTTATGGATTTGAGGCGTGTAGCTTACGCCAAAATCGGTTTCAATTGAAACTAGAAGGATAGTCGCGCCATTACATTAATGAGGCCTCGGCGACTATTGAGGAGAGTCTAAGGAAACCACATTTTTGGCCGTGCGTGATGTGAATTACTGATTAGAAAAGAGGACCATGAAGGCTAGAGTTGATAGTAGAAGGGCCATCAGATGGGATAAAGCTGATGTTTGGAAGGGTGATATTGATAAGATTGTATTTTTGTTAAGGTGCATCTTCAAGGGCGAGATAAACTCCTTCGAGGGAAGGATCTGCTTAGTGATGACTTTTAACTAGTTAAAGTTTGATCTCCCCTTAAGAAGCCAGTTAGAGGTATCGAGTGATCGATTATATGTATTACTTTAACGCATAAGCGCTCCAATTGAGCTGCTATAAAGCGCCTGTGGCAGTGCTTTGGGTTCCTCTCTTTACACATTATGCAAACCCTCTTACGTTCGGCTAACTTAAGGAGTTTGTATAAGCCCTCCTTGAAGCTTTGCGTTTCCATATATCGCTCGTAACCACCTCGTCGATATCCCCCCAGCTCCTCTCCCAACCATACGTACTTAACGCCATGCTCCGGCAACCAACGTTCCATCTCCTCGCGCTTGAAGTGCGCTACCCTCGACGTAGGGAAGCGGCGGACGTCGACGAGGGTTTCGATTCCGTTCTCCTTCAGAATCCTTAAGAACTCCTCCGCGGAGCGATTGCTATAACCTATCGTCCAAACGTTCGATGCCTCCATGGCCGGATTCCTTTCGCCTTCAAAGAAACTCGTGCTCATCTTGCTTGGCTTCCTGCTACTTAGCTTATGTACGATTCAGCTCACCTTTAAATCATCAAATGGCTTTTTTACAGCTCGCTTTTTTAAACAGCAAGCTTTAAATATCAACCCGCCTTCTTTAAGACAAGGGAAAAATATGTCGGCGATCCTCGCTAGAAAAGCCGTCGTAGCTGGCCTATTGATAGTCTTCCTACTCGTGGGCTTAGGAATTGGCTACGTCGCAGCTCCTCCGAAGATAGAGATTAAAGAGGTTATAGTAGAGGTTCCACCTAAGCCTGAGGTATACAAGGTAGTGTGGCTATGCCCGTTAACTGGCGTCCTAGGCACTTACGGGGAGAACAGTAAGGCTGCTACCGAGCTAGCCGTAAAGGAGGTCAACGAATGGCTTGAGAAGATGAAAGCTCCTTGGAGGCTTGAAATAATATTCGAGGACACGGTGACCGATCCTCCTACGGCGCTCGCCAAGCTGAAGACGTGGCATGGCCTCGGCGTTAAGTTCTTCATAGGGCCTATGTCAAGCGGCGAGGTCAAGGCTTGTAAGGATTACGCCGATGCCAACAAGCTATTGCTCATAAGCCCTTCGTCCACCAGCCCAGCGTTATCCATCCCGGACGATTGGATCTTTAGATTCTGCCCTGACGACGCCATTCAAGGGCCTGCTATCGCGAGGATGATATGGGATGCAGGAGTTCGACATGTAATCGTTACATGGAGAGGGGATCCATGGGGTGACGGACTTCGAGAATACACCGATGCGGCTTTTGTGAAGCTCGGCGGGATCATTTATAAAGAATATGACATCCGCTATGACCCTGGAGCGAAGGACTTCCCAGTTGAAGCTGCAATGTTGGAAGGTTATGTGAAGGCACTACTTGATAAGGGCATACCGAAGAAGGAGATAGGGATATTGGCGATATCATTCGAGGAGATAACCATGTACATGGAGGATGCCGCTGCCTACCCCTTGTTAAGGGAGATTCTGTGGTTTGGAAGCGATGGAACAGTCCTCTGTGAGCCATTAGTCAAACACCCGATAGCCGCTAAGTTCGCCGCTGATACCAAGTTCATCAATACCATCACCGCCCCTGAGCTCGCGAAATACCCGAGGTTCGACTTAGTGAAGGCGCACGTGGAGAAGGTGCTAGGGAGGACTCCGGATCCGTATGCATACATAACTTACGACATAGTGTGGACGTTGGCTTATGCATTCAACATTGTGGGCTACAAGCCTGAGGAGGTTAGGGATATATTGCCGAAGGTCGTTGAGACTTGGTCGTTCTATCACGGCGCAAGCGGGCCCATCGTTCTAAACGTGCATGGAGATAAGGCGTGGTCAGATTACGATCTGTGGATCATCATGGAGGTCGCTCCTGGAGTCTTTAAGTGGGAAAAAGTAGGCATTTGGAAGGGTGGCATCGATAAGATCACATGGTACATTCCCATCTACTAACAAAATCCCCCTTTTATTTCTGCCAAAGATATGCATCTGTAAGTAGGTGAGAACACGTGAAAGAGCTCTTACTCACAAAGGGCATCGTCAAGGCGTTCGGAGGGCTCGTTGCTGTTAATAACGTAAGCATCGCCGTTAGAGAAGGCATGGTGACGTTGCTCATCGGGCCGAACGGAAGCGGGAAGACGACCCTTCTAAACGTGTGCACTGGCGTCTTGAAGCCTGACGCTGGACGCGTCATCTTCAAAGGGAGGGACATCACCAATTGGCCTTCCCATAGAATTTATGAGCTCGGATTCGTTAGGACGTTTCAAATACCATTGCCATTTCATACTCAAACGGCCCTTGACAACGTGTTAGCTGCCATGAGGTCCCCTGGGGAGCATCCATTAAGGGCCCTGTTAAGGGGTACGTGGGAGAGGAAGGAGGAGGAGAACGTTAAGAGGGCGTTTGAGATATTGAGGAAGGTGGGGCTGGACGATCATTGGGATCGCCCGGCGTATGCGCTTGGAGGAGCTCAATTGAAACTATTGGAGCTCGCGAGGGCCTTGGCCGCTGGAGCCAAGTTAATAGCGCTAGATGAGCCCATAGGCGGGGTAGATCCTGCCTTCGCTGATGAGATCTTCTCTTACGTAAGAAGGTTGAAGGATGCTGAAGGGTTGACGTTCTTCGTCATCGAACATCGTATTGACGTCGCCGCTCCTTACGCGGATTACGTTTACGCCATGGACAGGGGCCGCATCATCTCAGAGGGCAAATCTGATGAGGTCCTTAACGATCCAAAAGTGATAGAGGTGTACATAGGGTGAGCTTGTTAAGCGTTTCAAACCTTCAGGCAGGATACGGGAAGTTCAAGGTGCTGTTGGGCGTAAGCGTTGAGGTCCCGAGGAAGGAGATCACCATCGTAGTAGGGCCGAACGGGGCTGGCAAGACTACGTTGCTGAATAGTATTGCCGGCTTGGCCACGATCCACTTCGGGACGATTACGTACAAAGGAAGGGAAATTGCAGGTTTGCCCCCTCATGAGATAGCGAGGATCGGCATCTCATACATCCCGCAGATGGGGAACGTATTCCCTGAGTTAAGCGTCTTAGAAAACCTTCGAATGGCTGGCTATACGTTGGAGAAGGCCGAGTTTAACGATAGGGTGGGTGAGGTCGTCGAGCTGTTTCCAGTTCTTAAGGAGTTCATACGTCGGAGGGCTGGGACGTTAAGCGGAGGCGAGAGGAGGATGTTAGCGATAGCCATGGGCTTGATCCGAAGGCCGGAGTTAATGCTGTTAGATGAGATCTCAGCAGACCTCGCACCGATAATGGCAAAGAAGATCCTTGAGAAGGCGGTTGAACTTCGGGATAGGGGGATAACCATATTGATGGTGGAGCAGATGGCTAGGAAGGCCTTGGAGATAGGAGATAATGCTTACCTATTGGTCAGCGGGGTAATGAAGTTCAGCGGAGGGGCGAAGGACCTGTTGAACAACCCGGAGTTAGCCAGGCTTTACCTCGGTGTGAGATAAAGACAACCTCGATAGGACTTCGCTATTTCATATTCCCTTAATTATTTAAGTTATCTGTTGACTTTGTTTAGAGGGCTGTGCTTGACATGCTCTACAGTACGTTAGCTTCATAGTTTCTTGTGCCTTGATTGTATGGGGAAACTTGACTTCATTAAGATGAATTGCCTATGATCTTAAGCGCTTCATGGCAAATGCTCTTAGGCGAGATGTAGCTATAAGGGATTGATA
>WUQV01000309.1 GCA_009889585.1 Candidatus Bathyarchaeota archaeon
GCCTGCCGGCTTCCTCGCCCGCTCCCTCCGGATCGAAATCGTCTAGGTTAGACCCGCAGGAAATGCCGACCCCGGACGATTCGCCGTTCGCTAAACAACGTATTAATAACTCCACCTTTGTTTTCTTAAGCTCCGCTGAGATGTCCGAGGACGTGGTAAGCGATAACACAGATTCCGTCGTCGAAAGCGTCCCTGCGGCTCTTACAGGCCCTTCCTTGGAGGCGGAGTTCATAGCGGCTTCGACGTAATCTACGCACTTATCGTTTAGCCTTGGCACTCTACCATCGTATATCCTCGGCACATCCTCATATTCGAAAGGCCCTCTTGGTAGAGGAGCATAGCTTTCATGAGCTCTAATCACCTTAGCCATTTTAACTAAATCGTTTAAGCATCTCTTAATCCCCTCATCCGATACATCGGTTATAGAAGCTATTAATACCTTCTTATCCTTCTTTAATAAGATATTCGCAGACATCTCATCTAATATGTTAATCACCGTCACTTCATTATTAGCAAATCTAACTTGCTTCATCAAATCCCTAACAACTATTGCAGCTACTTCATCAGCTCCTAGCTTTACTCCCTCCTTAATAATTAAGGAAGATATCTCATGCACATCCATTTCTAAATCACCTCAATATCTCTTATTCTAACATTAGGACCTCCATGCCAAACCGGAATACCTTGAGGAGGATCCCCCTTTCCACACGTAGCTGCCTCAAAGCTCAATGTTTTGTCTACAGCATCTATACTTCCATAGAAACCAAGGGTTGTTATCTCAAGAATAGGTCTCCTAACCATGTTCATTAATACTCCATTCTTTATGAGATAGCATTCCCTTCCAACGAATCTCATATTATACCTTCTATCATCTATATTCCACTCTCCAAAAGTCCTTATGTAAACGCCCAAATGAACCCCTTCTAACAACTCCTCAAAGTCATAATCCTTTGGCATCATGAAGGTATTCGCCATCCTAACTATTGGCTCCTTATCAAATCTACTAGCCCTAGCTGATGCATTACTTTGAACTCCTAACTCAAATGCCGTTTCTCTATTATGAAGGAACTCATTTATCACCCCCTCCTTTATTAAGAACCTCCTACGCGCCTCAACGCCTTCATCATCATAAAGGTAAAATCCATAGCTATTCTCTAAAGTCGGATCGTCAACTACCGTGACCTCCTCAGGTCCTATCCTACTTCCTAACATGCCTACTGTGATAAAGGACTCTCCAGCTTGAGCCGCCTCCCTACCTAAGATCCTATCGGCTTCGCACGGATGACCTACGGATTCATGTACGATGAGGCCTACGACTTGGCTCCCTAAGACGACATCGACCTTTCCCTTCGGAGGGCTAACTGCCTCCCTCAATATCCTGCCTAACGTCTTAGCCCTTTCTCCTACGTGCTCAATAAGGTTCCACTTCTTAACTGCCTCCCAGCCGCTGCTTTCGCCCTTTCGTACGATGTCTTGCTCCGTAGACCCTCCTTCGCCTAAAGCCGTCAACACCCCTCTGAAGAGGATCCTAGGAACGCTACACGATATTAACGTTCCCTCGCTATTTACATAATGCTTCTCAACCCTTGATTCTATCAACTCAAAGAGCCTATACGGAATTGAAGCTTTAACCTCCTTTGATGTTACCACTTTATCTATGTCGAAGAGCATCTCCATTTTATCTTCCACCGATACTTCTTCGAACGGAACCTTCGGCTTAACATCCCATGAGCGCTCAACGGCCTTCTCCTTCGACAAACGTATCGGCTTCTTTAGCAACTTCGTCGAAGCCTTTGCCATGCTGATAGCATCTGTAACTCTCCTCCTCACTAACCGTTCATCCTCAACGTTTAATGACGCAAACCCTAAGTTGCCGTTAACTATGACCCTGATTCCCATCCCCCTATCCTTGCTGAAGCCCGCTGCCTCCGGGTTTCCATTCCTTAAGATGTACACGTTTTTAAAGTCGCCTTGAAACCTAGCCTCGGCGTAATCCGCGCCAAGCCTCACCGCCAGCTCAACGGCTAAGTCGGCTAGCTCCTTCATTAGGTGAAGTTCGTTTTGCGACGCTCTTAAAGCTTAAAAAGCAGCCAACGTGGCGCCTTCAGCCCTTTCTAGCGCCCCCTACTTCCTCATTTAAGCCACCAACGATGTGCAGATCAATTATCGAAAGCTCCTCCGCGTTTACGATCGAATACGTTTCGCCGAATACACGCTCGTCTCGCTCCTTACGACCAAAGCCGCAGGTCCTCAAGGCAGTCGTACGAATATGACGAATAGCAAACGCCATCGATCGCTCCGAGCTTGATGAGAAACTTAATATACGGCTTTCTTACACTAACCGAGCGACTAAACGAGGGTGGGAGGAATTGTATGGCTACGCTGGACGCGTATTGCACGTCGACTTAACAACCGGTAGGACGTGGACGGAGCCCCTAAAGGAGGACCTAGCGAGGAAGTACATCGGGGGCATCGGCCTCGGAATTCGTCTATTGCTAGAACATTGCCCGTCAGACGTCGATCCGTTCAGTCCCGAGAACCCATTAATCCTGACGACGGGCCCGCTGTCAGGGACCATAGCTCCCACCGGCGGCAATGGCCACGCATTCGTCGCAAAGTCGCCTGAGACGCTCGGAGTTGGTGAGTCCAAAGCCCATGGCTTCTTCGGGACGGAGCTAAAGCGAGCTGGTTATGACGCTGTCATCTTCAAGGGAAGGGCTGAGAAGCCCGTTTACTTATGGATAGATGACGAATCCGTTCAACTAATGGACGCTAAGCACCTTTGGGGCAAGTCGCCACTTGAGGCTGAGGAGACCATAAAGAAGGAGCTAGGAGACCAATACATACGCGTCGCCGACATAGGCCCTGCTGGCGAAAGGCTCGTCCGCGTTGCCTCAATAATGAATGATCGTCATAGGTGTGCTGGCCGCACGGGCATGGGCGCCGTCATGGGGTCGAAGAAGCTGAAGGCTATTGCCGTCAGAGGGACGAAGGACGTTAACGTGGCTAATGTCGATGGGCTTAGGGAGTTCACGAAGTTCCTTCATGAGAGGATGAAAGGGCCAGCAACTCGAAAGTATAGGACGTTAGGTACGCCTGAAAACGTCCTTGTGCATAACACGATATTTTGCATGCCGTCGTATAACTACAACAGGGCCTCATTTGATAAAGCTGAGAAGGTCAGCGGCGAGCTACTGAACGAGAGGTTCGTCAGCAGGATCATAGGCTGTGGCTCCTGCGCTATGCGTTGTGAACACGTCTGCGTCGTCCCAGAGGGACCATATAAAGGAACGGTTACGCGCTTGGAATACGAACCGTTATGGGCGATGGGCCCGTACTGTGGGGTTGACAGGCTAGACGCCGTCATAAAGGGCATGGACCTTTGTAATTATTATGCCATAGACCCGATAGGTTCTGGTGTAATCGTCGCCTTCGCTATGGATTGTTATGAGAACGGAATCCTTACGAAAGAAGACTTAGGAATCGAGGCCAGGTTCGGCAATCATGAGGCTCTATTAGAACTTTTGCACAAGATTGGCAAGAGGGAAGGAATAGGGGATATTCTTGCTGAAGGAGTTAGGATCGCTGGCCAAAAGATCGGAAGGGGAGCGGAAAAGCTAGCTCAACACATAAAGGGCTTGGAGGTGACTGGTTACGACTTAAGGACGTTGAAGACGGCGGCGTTAGGCTATGCCGTCTCATTTAGAGGGGCCGATCACAACCGCCATGGGGCTTATGCCCTTGACATAGCGGGCAAGGTGGATAGATACAAGTACGAGAGGGGTCGTGCTAAGTTAGTTAAGGAGATGGAAGACATGTATAATATCATCGACTCCTTAATCATTTGCAAATTCTCGAGAGGTGTATACTATAAGGGTTTTGAAGATATGGTTACGCTTTATAATTATGTAACTGGCCTAGGCTTAACTCATAAGGAGCTTGAATTAGCTGGAGAGAGAATACAAAACGCAGCTAGGTTATTTAACATAAGGGAGGGCTTCACAAGGAAGGATGATCACCTGCCTTGGAAGGTAATGAACGTTCCAGTACCAGATGAAGGGCCCGCAAAGGGTCAATACATTAGACAAGAGGAGCTTGACTTGATGTTGGACGATTACTATGAAGTAAGGGGGTGGACAAAGGATGGTATTCCAACTATTGAGAAGCTTAAGGAGCTTGGGTTAGAAGAGCTACTTTATATCGTGGAACCTAAAATTAAAATGTAAGGGTGAAGAAGGAATTGGCTGCAATTCATGCAAGAAGGTTCGTATCTGCTGATCCTAGAAAGTGCGTAGGATGTGCAATTTGTGAGTACATTTGCTCCTTGGAAAAGGAGAAAACATTTAATCCATTAAAGTCTAGGATCAGAATTGTTCGCTTGCATCCTCTAATTAATCTCTCTGTCACCTGTAGACTTTGTGAGGATCCAATGTGTGTAGCATCATGTCCAAGGGATGCTTTAACACAATCTAAAGAGACTGGAATAATTTTAATTGATGAAGATAAATGTAATGGATGTGGATGGTGTATAGAGGCTTGTGAATATGGAGCTGTAGTATTACATCCTGAGAAGAAAGTTGTAACGATTTGCGATACTTGCGATGGAGATCCAGAATGCGTTAAATGGTGCCCTGAGGAGGCATTGGACTTCGTAACGAGCGACGTATTAGCTCAAAAGGCTAGGATCGATTCAGTAAAGCGCCTCTTCATCGAGGCCATGAAGGCCGTTCCCGCGCCGCTTTAACCCCCATTTTTTCAATGTTAGCATCTAGTTGGAGAATTGAAATAAAACGCTTAGAATCGTGGGCGAAATGGGATGGGGCTCGGGCTAAGAATCTCGTTGAGAGAATTGAAAGTATTGCTCTATGAGCTCCTTCGCCCTATCGATGCGAACCCTTCGTTCCTCAACCATTTTATCCGCTATTACGTCTATTAGCTCACCCGTTGCGCCAGCAGCTATTGCTACGTTCCTAGCGTGAAGCGACATATGTCCACGTTGTATGCCCTCGTTCGCAAGCGCCCTTAACGCCGCTAGGTTTTGAGCTAACCCTACGGCGGCTAAGACTTCAGCGAACTCGTTTGCCGTCTTAACGCCTAAGATCTTAAGGGCTATCCTTGCTATCGGATGCGTCCTCACGGCCCCTCCTACTATGCCCACGGCCATCGGAAGCTCTATCGAGCCGACCAAATCCCCTTCTTCGTTCTTCTCCCAAGTTGAAAGCGTCGTATAATGGCCGCTCCTAGCGGCGTAAGCGTGGGCTCCAGCCTCTACGGCGCGATGGTCGTTACACGTCGCGATTACGACGGCTATTATGCCGTTTAAAATCCCCTTGTTGTGAGTCGCAGCCCTGTAGGGATCGGCGGCTGCGAAAGCTGAAGCGCTCACCACGCCTTCTACGACTTCCTCGCCGCCCACGGCCTCCTTAGGGACGACACACCATGCCCTCGCCAAGCGCTTAACGGCCAAGTTAGAGACTATCCGTAAGTATACGCGTCCGCCCGTCGCCCGCTCTATCATCGGTGCGACTGCTTCAGCCATCGTATTAACGGCGTTCGCGCCCATGGCGTCCCTGCAGTCGACGTGGAGCTCCGTTATGAGCATCGGCCCTTGCGTCGTATGGATCACTTTAACGTCCAAGTCCTTAGCCCCTCCTCCGAGCGAGACGAGCACCGGATCCTGTTCGTTCGCCTTCCTTAGTATTTCCTCCTTAGCCTCTAGAACTCGCATTTTCGCCGCGTACGGATCCTTAATCCTTACGGCTTGTATCTGGCCGATCATTATGGGCGGTGTGCTGCTAGCGTAAAAGCCTCCTCCTTCGCGCGCCATCTTCGCGGCGTAACTCGCGGCCGCTACGACCGATGGCTCCTCTATGGCCATCGGGATCAAGTAGTCCCGTTTGTTTACGAGGAAGTTGACGGCTATTCCAAGCGGTATAGGGATAGCGCCTACGACGTTCTCTATCATGCGATTCGCTAACTCCAAAGGCAAGGATCCAGCGTTCATCAACAAGTTGCATTCCTCATCCGTCAAGTTGGCGAACTCCTTGACGAACGCAAGGCGCTCCTTTGGGCTTAGCTTGTAAAATCCTGAGAACAGCGACGATCTGCCCATTCACCTTCACTGTTTGCCATCACGTAGTTAACAAGATAAAATTTTCTGAAGGTTACAATGGGTGAAACGCACGGAAAAGGGATGAAATAAGCACTTCGTTACGCTGACTTCTGGCCTTGAGGATCTTACTCCAAATTAAGCTTCCGACGGCGATCAATAAGCTACCTATGGCTATGAGGATGAAGCCTACGTCCGCCTCATATACGACCTTAACGCATATGCCTACGAATATCGAAATTATGCCAGCGGACTCCAGCGAAATCGGGAGCAGGTAAAAGAACGATAACATGGCTTTCCTTTACGCCGAACGTAAAACTGCATGATGTTACGTCTGAACGAACTTTGGAGGGCCTTTGGTTAATTGGAATCACAAAAGGAATTTTTAAATTTAAAATATTACTTTTTCTATTTTAGTGTTGGAAAATCTTCAGGATGAAGGCTAAACTTAGGAGCAAGTGTCAGCTCGTCATGCCGAAGGTTATTAGGAAGAGTTTGGGTTTAGTTGAGAATAAGTTTGTAGTGCTCGAAGTTAAGGATAAGTCTATTGAGATCAAGGCTTTAGATGAGGGCATTGTGGAGAAGTGAAAGGCAATGGCCAAGAAGGAGGCGTTCGATGTCTCTAAGGAGCCAGTTTATAGAGATAAGCTCTATGAGAGAGCCCTTAAATCCATTATAATCATAGGGCTAGCGGGCTCATCTAACAACGCAAGCGATCGAAATCTTTATAATGGCATAATTAGGTTGCTCGCGGGGGAGCTAGTGACTAAGATAGCGACCAAGGTCGCTGGGATGTACAAGGAGCTTAGGTCGATCCTTGACGAGGCCAAGGCCGCTGGCATGGGCGAGTACGAGTCCTATAAGTCCCTCGTTAGGGTTCTAAACGAGCTCGCCGCGGCTCTACACGCCATGTTATACCTCGACAAAAGACTAGATCCGGAAGAAGAGCAGGCCGTCAGGGATGCATTATCTACTGTTAGAATACTATGAATGATTTAGAACGAGAACTCATGGCACTCCTAAGACATTATGAGCCGCTTTCTCTAACTCCGTAGGGAATTTGATGTCTTCATCGAGGAAATAGCGCATTACGTCAAGACCTTATGCGCTTATTTATCTAGGCTTTTGAAAAGCGATGCAATCCGAGCTTAGACAAAGCGATCTCCTCTAATACCACTGGAAAATCCGCTATGGCTAGTGGTAGCATAGTGAATGCAGCGGTCTTTTTCTGCTAATGTTTGAATCGCTTGTCAAGGATCCTCATATAGGAGGATTCGATGGAGAAGCCAAACCATCCAACACGGCCGGAGCAGCACATGAGCTCCCCTAAGCACGTCCCTCCATACTTAATGCGCTTTCCCCCAAACGAAATTAGCGCGTCTACGAAATCTATTTGAGCTCGGGAGGCTGGTTTTTAAGCGTAAGGTTCCATCGTCCGGACGATAAGGTGGCCGCGCTGTTGCATACCGCTAGGTCGAAGGAGGGTTTGGAAAGGCGGCTAGGCTTTTAACTACATCGGCAGGAAGTCCCCTTCTGATAGGGAGGGGCAGTTCGCCGACTTCGTCATGACGTTTTGACTTGTTTCCTCATCTATTTCATTAGTTAGGTTGAATCCAAGCGAACGCCAAAATAGTTCAGCGGATGAATTAGCAATCAACCAAATGTTCTTTACGCCTTTAGCTTTAAGGATATCTTCGATATAATTGAAGAATGAACGACCTAATCCCCATCTACGCTTACTCGGCGCTATGTAGAATTCTAAGATGAAACCCCAGCCGGGTCGTTCATCCTTATCTATCTTTACGTGAGCAAATCCTACGTATTCATCTCCATATTTTAAAAGAAGCAACCACCTATTCGGCTCCCCTTGCTTCGCTAAGATGCTTCGAAGAAACCTTTCTCGCTCCTCATGAGGCAGGCTCTTAAGATAATTCCTTCCTTAATACATTTGTTTAATACTATAATTCGACTTAATAACCTTCATAGAAGTTTCGATTAACTTATCTATGCTCTTCAACCTATCCTTTACGTGATCTATCGTTAACCTAGCTTCATGGAAGCCTTCTACATGTAATACCCATGCGTCATCCCACCAATGTAAGATGTTTACATATACCTTCATGGATAGCTCGCTGACAGCGTCATATAAGAGTTTTACAGTCCACTTGCCCCTCTTTAAGGCCTCCTCGTACACGTCCCTCGCAGCCACGCTTGCTAACGCCTTAACAGCTTCCTCAGATGCCTTGTACAGCTTTTCGCTCGCTTGAACTGGGTCATTTAGCTCTACGTATTTCTTACCTTCGTTAAGGAACTTTATGGCTAAGCTTAAGCTAGCCCCCATGTCTAAAGGGGCGATGAAGGGCTAGCTTAAAAGGTTTTAGCTCGTATTAGGTAAGTTAGAAGCCTTGATCCCTTGGCTATCTAAGCCTGAAAGCCCTTGGAATCTAACGCGCTAAGCATTTGAATTAAAATCCCCTTCAAGCGCTTAGCCGTCTCCATCAATTCCGTAGTTAAGCCCTCCCCGAAGCTAACGTCCTTAGGCTGAATGGCTAACAAGGCGACCTTGGCCTTCGTTGCCTCCTCAAGGTAGCTGCAGAAGATCCGTAGCGGCAGGAAGTGAGTCGATAAGACGGGCCCTGTTAGCTGCTCCGGCATCAATAAGTCGAAGGCCCCCGCCCTTAAGCCTAACAAGGCTGCGTCAATGATGAGTACGTGCGTAGGTTTGAACTCGACGATGGGCCCTATGAAGCCCTCTGGAACGGTCTCGCACTCGATTAAGCAGGTGAACGGTGGAACTTTATTCCTTAAGCCTCCTTACGACCTTAACCCCGACAAAGTCGGCTCTCCGAGCCAGTGACCCATGTTCAAATCCGGCAGTTGCACCAACAGGGTTACGCCATCATCTGGCGGAGGGCCTATCTTCACTATAAAGAGCCTAGCGTACTTTGCCCAAGGAGGATTTAAATAGGGCGTGGATAATTACCTAAAGGAGCTGGAGATTATGGAGGAGGCATTGCGTCCTAGGATAGTTCAGATAGAGGTTGAGGAGTGGGGGCCTGTGAGAGAGGCTAGGCTTGAGCTCGGGAGCCTGACCGTCCTCATAGGGCCCCAGAACAGCGGGAAGACGTACCTAGCCTTACTCAGCACACTGCTGCTTAAGATGGCAGAAGATATTAAGCGTCATATTATCTTAGAATCAGCCCTAGAGCTATTAAGAAGGGAGCACGGGCCAGGTCACTACTCTTCTGACACAGTCTTAGATTTCGTCGAGAAGAGAGCGACGGAAATAGCAGAGCTGACGAGGGAAAAAGCGTCTCTGTATTGTCCAAGTCTCTTCTCTCATACGATCCAACAGTACTATTTGCTTAGACCACGAGAGCTAATTAGGGCTGGGGGAGCGAGTGCCTCCCTATCGATCACCGTCTCGCATGCAGAAGGTGGATCGATGACCCTGCACGCAAAGGTCGGTAAAGAAGAGGGTGATGTCTCTGTAAGAGCTGATGTCAGTGAGCAGTTTGTGTGCGAGCTTGTCAGAGCTGCAAAGCCTGAGGTTATGTTACATGAGCACGGTGGTTGGTCTGCTAGTTATCGAAGGGGCTTGTTCGTTCATGACGCGTTTTACATCCCCGCCGAGAGGCTTTTCCTTTTACCCATGCTGACTGACATCCTGAACATAACCATCGAAATCTACAGACGGCTAAGGGGATCGATCGGTATCGAGACGATCAAACAACCGGTAATAGATTACTTAGAGAGGCTCAATACTGCTATCCGATCGTCGGGCAAAGAGCTCCGGCGCTTTAATATATTTGAGTTAGGAGATGCCGTGATCGAAGAGGGTAGGATCTCCTTTGAGGATGCCTTGCATAAAGTTAAAGTGCCCATAGCGAGCGCGGGCTCTGGTATAGCCCAGCTAATAGGAGTGCTTGCTCCATTGTCCTTCTATAGGAAGGGCTTTGTAGTGATAGAGGAGCCGGAGATAAACTTACACGTCGATGCTCAGCTGAGGGTCGCTGAGTTGCTGGCCTCTGTAGCCTCCGAGAGGCAGGTGCTCATAACCACCCATAGCCATTACCTTCTTGCCAAGCTGGCGAACTTATATGCGAAAAGGGATGCGATAGAAAGTCTTAAGGCGTACTTCTTAGACCCTGAGGATGGCGTGGTTAAGGGGCTTGATCTTTCGAGAGCTGGTGATGTTGAGATGCCGGAGAGTATAAGGAGGGCCATCGAATATCTGGCTGCTGAATCGTTAGAACTGGTTAAGTCCTTTTACAAGTTTAAATAAATGAAGCTAGTGATACACGCTGAGAGAGTCTACGGAAGTGGATGCGATTATGTAATCATAGAAGACCTGCTGATCCATCTGATAGAGATTAAGAGTTGTAACCTCGGAATCAATGATGCTGATGATGCAATAAGGCAAATAGGGTTTACCGAGGGGAAGCTTAGAGAAGAAGGAGTTGCACAGAGAAGGCGGATGGAACGTCTAGTGATTCACGAAAAAGGAGGAGGCTGTAAGACGTACGCACTGGCCCAGATCCTGTTGGAGAACAAAGGGATTAAACTCTTTACGACCTCTAGC
>WUQV01000310.1 GCA_009889585.1 Candidatus Bathyarchaeota archaeon
CTCTTCACAAGATCTCCTTTACACTCTTTAGCTCCCATTAATCCAGAAGAAGAAATCCACTCGCAGTACTCTTCGAAAAGCTCTATAGGTTCTCTATGAAGAAAGCGAAGAGTAGCGACTTCAGGATAACACAGCTCTTGAGTTAAGATTAACTCTTCCCCTCTTACGTAAGCTACGTAAGTTAGTCCAGAAATCCCTCCTGCGTCTTTTAGCTCGCGAAAGAGATGAGCATAGCGCTCCATCCACTCTTCGTGAGCAATTGCGTCGTCATCAGTAAATAGTATTAAGTCTCCTCTTGACTCTTCTATTCCAATCTGAACGGCGTCGACGAAACCTCCTCTCTCTTGTAAGACTAATCTTATCGGAAGGACTTCTCTAAAAGACTTTATTACTCTCTCGCTTTCTTCGTCAGGACTCTTTAGGACTACTAAGACTTCTTCTGGCCTAACCGTTTGTTTCGTTAGACTAACCAAGGTATGTTTAAGAGACCAAGCCCTCTTGTAAGTAGGAATTATCACCGAAGACCTCACTTTCGCTAACACCACGGTCTTAGAGTGGTCCAAGAGAGCTATAAAAGTAATGGAGCGTGGAGAAGAGCTCTTATTCTTAAAGCTCTTGAGCTCAGCTCGAAGAGGACGAGCTAAGACTTTTTGTGTAGTCTTGAGCTTAAGCGCGGTTCTAATGTCTTCGCTTAGAAGCTGTTAAAGTGCGAGTTGGTAGAGCTTAATGCTACCATCTATGAGAGCTAGCGCGAGAGCAAAAAGTTGTTGTGATCTTAAGTTTTAGCGTAAACGATGAAGTTTGTACATGAAACTATGTTAGATATGAGGTCTAACTCTACGTACTTTAATAAGTTCACATCAGGGTCTAAGTACGCTCTCGTCAATGCTTTCGCGTCTCCTTTCTTTCGCTTAATGAGCTTAAGCAAAAAGGCGTAAAGGCTATCTATTGAGCGAGTAGAAGAAGAGAGTCTACTCAAAAAGAGTTTTGGCAAGAGGTATAATGCCATTCTAAGCGTTGATCTAAGTATTTGTTTAAAGTAAGAAGCCTTTAAGCTTTTATGAGCTTGATAGCTTCCGTAGACGCGATTAACCTTAAAGCCATGTGAGTTTAACAACTTAATGAGCTGACCTAAGTAGAGCTCTTTAATGTGATAAAGCTGCGAATACGTAACGCGAGAGATTAGCGCTAGCTAAGATTGGATCCACATACCCTAATAAGGTGAGCTCTAGAGCTCCAGTTCTAGGGTCAGCGTGTCTCTTTAATATCTTACGAGTTAGCGAGGCTAGCTCTATCATTCCCCTTCACTTTCCCCTAAGGCTTAGTCCTTTAAGTACCTTACCACGTCAGTGAGCTTCTTCGCTCAAAAAAGCTTGCTGAAGGCGCGCCCGCGGCTTAACTTCTGACGCCTAACGAGTTTTCCTTTAAAGCTCCTATGCGTTTAGCTACTAGTGCGAGGAAGCTCCACGCACGTACCTTGATTATTTAAAGCGCTTAGGATTTACAAAAGCTTTAAGTCGCTCGTCATAACAATTAAGCTCGAATTTTTATGAGTTAAGAGGACTTTGAATCACGCTATGTTCTCGTTGAAATGTTTCATTTAACGTTCTCTTGATGTTCCAGTTAGTCGTTTCTAGGGTATTCCCTAGCATCGATCACCAGTTCCAAAGCACTATAAGGGAGAACCATTATCTTAGAATGAAGCTATAAGTAAAGGTGCTGCCGTGATTCAGTTGGTCAAAAGAGAGCATTATCGCATTACCTTTCAGAGGCTGAGAAATTCAATCGAGCGGCATTGAATGAGCTCGCCAGATGGAAGAGGGAGCGCAAGGACGAGATCATAAGAAGCGCCGCTGAAAATGCTTAGAACGCCATCCCGAAATTCTGAAAAGCAAGCTGAGCGAAATTAAAAGGCATCCTCTTAATTAAAAACTATAAAAACCCATTTTGATGAGGATCCCTAAATCAGCTTAAGCCGGAAAGGATAAGTGCAGAATAGGACCGCCGAGCCTAGGTCAAGGATCCCCATCTGCACCTCATGCTCCAGTTATATGAGATGAACGAGAATCTCCATATTCGGCAGGGATGCAAGCAGATGTCCAAGCCGTTCAGATAAATCAGCTTTTGAACTAGCCAATGTTAGGAACGTTAGCTACTGAAAAACGGTTGCAAGCCTCATCATGGATTTAGCTGAGTAGTGCAACCCCTCTTTTATGGCGATTAGGAAAGGACATGGCTCATGAGGAGCTCTTCAACCAAGAAGATGCAAGAGAGGTTTAGCGGAAATGGAAAGATGTTATAAGCTTTTATAGGCAATCCCTTGGTGAATGGGAAGAAGGAACGTTATCATGACTTGAGCTTCAACTTGGCGGACGCATAGCGTCATCCAATTCGTAAGTTTTGATGCGCCTCTCCGTAACCAGGCGTTATCGGCATTAGAGAATACTTCACTTTGAGACCGTAAAGCTTTATAAGCCATTCCTGCTCGTGGAAGGCTAAGTCTACTAGAAGTACATCCTTCTCATTTAGAAGCCTTCTTAACTCTTCTAATCTACCCTTAATTATTACTCCAGCAACTTTTGCATGACTCTCACGTAGCTTAAGTTCCTCAAGTAGGAGCTCAAGACCCATCCTGTACCTCTCCTTTTCATCTATATCTTTAGCTTTTTCCATCTCCTTCATCATGGCGTTGACAAGTCCTCTAAGTAGCTCATTTGCCTTCCCAAACCCTTTAACAAGCGATCCTTCCTCTATCCCGAAACCATATGTCGAGCCTGTTACAGGATTATAACCGATCCCCTCTAAGATCATCACATCGTACCCTTTTAAGGTGACTTCTACCTCCTCTGGTCCAAGTAGTTCTTCAAACGAGACCATGGCCATCATTATTGATGAAGGACTTCTTTCAGCCAGCCTTATGAGCAGAGAGGTTCTAGCCCTAATGTATCTTTCTCCTTCAGCAACGGCCTGCGGACCTCCTATAGGTATTAGGACATTAAGCTCTTTAAGATCTAGAATTGCGCCAGCTTGTACTATGGAAATGAACGGAGGAAGAATGATGATTAGCAAAGCTAAGGTCAATGAAATTAACCCTAGTAGCCTTTTATTTATCTTCTTTCTCATCCCCACCACCCCCACCCTGGAGCGGTAAGATATACTAGTTCATCGTATCCTATGACCCCTACCGCTACTGGGAGGAAAGGTATTCTTTGCTGTAGCTCGGCTTCAAGCACGAAGTTAGCAGTAGTAACAGCTGGATCTTCAGGCAGTAAGTATATGATCGTATAATAAGCTGTATTAGGCTTGAGGTCATAAGGCGCCCATGTGTGAACTGAAAATTCGTCCTCACCTCTTTCCCCTGGCTCCTCAATGTATCTAGCAGGCCATGGGAAGTTTGTACTCCAATAGGGGCTATACCATTTAGCATAGCCTGTTTGGAACGTATAGCTCTCATGCTGATATGCATGTACGACTGTGAATTTGTTTTCATACCAAATTATATTATATGAGTAGGTCCAACCGTAGCCGTACCCGGGATGATGGTTAGTTATCCATAACCTTCCGCTATTAGGCGACCACCATGCTTGAGCGCCCGGTTGAGGCCAATGTTGAGCAGTAACAACTCCGATGAAAATCAGTGGAACTAGCAGGGATATGGAGAATAGAAGCGCAAGGAAGCCTTTCGGCACTTAGACCACCTATTTTTGTACAGTTGGGCTTATATTTTTTCGGTACTTTGGCGGCTTCGTTTTGAAGCTCTTAACCATCGCCTCTATCAAAGCGAATTCGTCAGAGAAGCTAGCTTAGGGCCGACATTTCAAGAAAATATATCAGCAAATTATGAGGATCAGCTAGAGCGAACCCTTTTGCTAAGGCGTCATTAACAGCTGACTGGCCTTAATGCTGCAGTATCTGGCTTAGGCAAAACCAAGGTGAAGATCTATGGCGGTTTTAATACTGTTGGAGGCAACTACGTAGTTATCGAATCTCCTTCAATGAAGGTTATGCTCGATCAAGGGGTTAACTTTGCCTAGCTTAAGATGTTTTACGGCTTCTCAATTCAGCCTGAAAGCACTGAAGAGCTTAGGGAGATGAAAATCCTACTGCCTAGGGAGGCCTATGAAGGTGTTAAGGAGGTGTATACGTATCTCACTTGCACCTAGATCATCTAGGCAGTTTAAATATTCCAATTGACGCCCTTGCAACCTTCTCCCGATCATGGCGATATGCTAAGGGTTGTCTTGCCAAAGAGGGCTCATTTAGCTGTCTACAGTCTTCAACCTACAATGCTGACACTCGTATAACGCTCCCCTCAAAGCATTCGTCGTCCCGCGTTGAGGCATCCTTTAGTCGAGTTTTCAGGTCGAGGATCAGCCTTGAAACTTGTAAGCCATAAGGCCTCCTCCTGGGCGCTCTTTGAGATATCCTTGTTGCGGCTCTTCAATCTCGTGAACATCGTTTCCTCTTTAAGGCTTCAAATGCATGCTCATAGCCATCGAACCTTCAAAGGCCTCGTCGGTTCAGCTTACGGACGAAGCTCTTAACCCCTCCTTCTTTTGAAACTTGAAAAGAAAATAGGCATGGAAGCTTATGAAAGTAGCCGAGTAGGGATGAACACGTTAATGTTAATCGAGCTGGACGATTGCGATGGGCTTAACAAGCGTTAAGGTGCGTGCTATAAGCAAGGAAATCGAGCTTGTGGTGGATACAGGCTCCCTTTACACGTGGCTTCCCAAGAGCCTTCTAGCTGGCATTACTATATTAAAACGCCGTACATCGTTTAAACTTCA
>WUQV01000311.1 GCA_009889585.1 Candidatus Bathyarchaeota archaeon
CGTCTGGAAGGACAGGTTACGGAGGCCTTGATCTCCACAGGCGTAAATTCGGCCCGTCCCATGCCTACTGAGTGAAGGATATGAAGAACGAAAATATAAGCGCGTCGGCTTTCATCCTCCAGCCTTCGCAAGGGGACTTCCGCAGAAGAAGTTAAAACGTTTGTAGGGCTGATTTTCTCTAAGAAATATGCGCAAGAAGGAAGAAATGGTTTGCGAATTTTTATATTATTTCTGGTTCAAGAGAACGTAATCGACTTAGATATAGACGCTGTAGTGAACTTAGTCGATCTAGCTCCATGGAAGATGGAGGCGTGAACAAGGCCATCACCGTAAAGACCGCTTCGACAGGCCTAGAACTCCGTATGATGAGGCAGAGGCCGAAAACCGAGGATTTCCGACTTTGGTCGGAGAAGCGTCAAAGGTAATCGTAACGTATTCGGAAGCCCTTAAACTCGCCTACGTACTCCTCCCATCGTACGTCGACTTTCGTCACCTTTGCTCCAGGCGGCCCACGTTTACAGAAGTCAATCATCGATTCCACGTCTTCTCTCTCGCCTTCGAAGACAGCTTCGACCCTGCCGTCCAATAAGTTCCGAACCCAGCCAGTTACGCCTAATCTCCTCGCTAAGTCCCTAGTCCCCTGCCTAAAGAACACCCCTTGGACCCTTCCGCTTACGAGGACGTGAGCCCTAGCCTTCATCGTTAATCGTCCTTCATCGTCAAGGATGTCGTTGTTAAACGGCCATGGAGGCGCCCTTTAATCAGCTCACCCCAGCGGTCATTCGACCTTTTTAAATCTCATCGTTTGATCAATTAATTCGACGTCGTAAATTTGATTAACGTCGAAATCTATGCCCAACCTATCGTATTCCTCCTCCGTCAAGAATAGTATCATCTTCGGCAACATGATGGGTTGCCTTTGGATCTGCACCATGGGGAAAAGCTGTTGTTGTAAGGCCTGCATTACGTCTTGGATGATCCTAGCCTCCTCCGTGACGGGCCTAATCGCGAACTTCGGGGCGACGCGCTCTTCGACCAACTCGATGCGCTTGCCGAGAGCTCCCTCGGGATCGCGAATGGACTCAATGCGTTGAACTCTGACGCGGATCATAATCCCTCCAATAGAAGGGCTACTGACGGAGTTTTATGCATTTTCCGAAGGGATGAAGAACGGAGCTTTAACCGCTCTCGAAGCTCGTCCCGATGACTACTTTATTTTGGCGAAGTCCTCGCCCCAAAAAGCTTACGTCAATGTTGCCAGCGGAGTGAGGTTCAAGCCTACCTAGAAGGCTTAAAACGCCTTACGCATTAAGACGCTTGATAATTTGCGAATCCACTAGATGGTGAACGCATGGCCACGGTCACGATCATTTTACCCAAGAGGGCTTTCGAAGTCCTTAGGAGGAGGGCGGAGTTTGAAGATAAGACCGTGGAGGAGTTCGTTAGCGAAGTTGTACTCGAACGATTAAGCATGGCCGATCCTGAGGTCAAAGTTGAGTTCCACTTAGGTCTCTGCGAGAAGTACGTACGCGAAGCCGAAGAATTCCTAACGAAGGGGGATTACGTTCAAGCGTCGGAGAAAGCGTGGGGTGCTGCCTCGCAGATGGTCAAAGCGATCGCGTTAAAGGAGGGGAGGGAGTTGAAGAGCCACGCGGCCCTTTGGAAATATATGGATGAGTTGTCCGAGAAGCTCGCGGACGAGGAGCTGAGGCGTTTGTGGAGAACTGCTAACGCCCTCCACCAGAACTTTTACGAAAACTGGATGCCGTCTAGGGAGGTCGAGCACGCGGTAGGGGACGTTAAGATTCTCCTCGAGAGGCTGAGAAAGGCCGTTTAGCGGGTTCCGGGAAACGTGACCATTCGTTACTACGGATTCGTTTCCCTTGGATTCCATCACCCTCGTCCGCCTCATGGTTCATCGGCGGCTAGCCATCAAGCTTCTCCCAGTCGGGTCGAGCCCGCTCTGTGCATCTTCTCCGAGGCCCTTTTCGAGCTTCAAGTCATCCCGTGGGGGAAAGCCCCTCCGTCTTAAGTCCTTACCCTCATCCGTTCGCTCGGGTCTTTAAGCCCGTTTAGGTATTTGGACGTTTTAGAAATTGATGAGTACGGCGAAGGCCCTACGCTAAAGATCGATCCGCTCATTTACATCAACCCTCCGTTTAAGTCCTTAAGGATCTTAGGAAGGCCCTGAAGTGCCTAGTAAGCCCTTCGTGCTCGACTCCTCTTACACTTATTCGAACTCTATCGTAGCTGGTGGTTTATCGGTGACATCGTAAAGAACCCTGACGACGCCCGGCACCTCCTCGATTATCCTCTTGGCTATTCTCTTTAGCACGCCATAAGGGATTTCTTTAGCTGAAGCTGTCATAGCATCCTCGCTTTCCACGATCCTGATGGCGATTATGTAGCCGTAAGCCCTCCTCCAATTCACCATCCCCGTCGCCTTCCCTTTGAGTAGGACTGGGAACGCTTGAAACGCTTTAAGGCCCTTCGTTTCCTCCTCCACGATGTCCGTAGCCTTCCTGACGATTTCGACCTTCTCAAGCGTGACCCCTCCAACCACCCTTATGAGCAATCCAGGCCCCGGGAACGGCATCCTGTTCGATATCTCAGGTGGCAAGCCGAGGTAATCGGCGAGCTCCCTGACCTGCGGTTTATAAAGCTCCTTAAGGGGTTCGATAACCTCAAGGCCGTAAGCGCGAGGGTCTAAGCCGACCTGGACGAGCACGTTATGTTGAGTTTTCACGCCTTTAACGGCTTCTACGACGTCGGAGGCTATCGTCCCTTGTACGAGGAACCTAGCCCCCACCTCATGAGCTGCCTTACTTAACACCTTGTAGAATGCGTGCCTGAACTCCTTCCTCTTCTCTTCCGCGTCCTTAAGCCCTCTTACAGCCTCGTAAAACTCCTCCTTCGCGTCAACCAACGCAACGTTAAGGCCTAAGCGCCTTAACAGCTCCACGACGTACTCAGGTTCTGAACGCCTCCTGAAGCCGTCGTCGACGTAAACCGCCTTCAGCTTGTCGCCGATCGAGAGCTTCGCTATGATCGCTGAGACCGTGCTGTCGACGCCGCCGGAACACGCCGCGATAGCCTTTTCGTCGCCTACGATCGCCTTGACCTCCTCGACGGCGCGCCTTACGAAGCTGGCCACATCGAACGTGAAACGAACCTCGCTCATAGGCCTCAACGATGTTACGACGAACGGTTAAATTATATGTTTTAACGAACACCATGAATGGGAGCTTAAATTCTACGGGCAAGATGGAGGCTCCATTATCCCGCTCACTCATCGTGCATACGTCAGTGGGCGGGTAAGCGGAGAAAGAAAACTGCGCGATTGTTGTTAAACCCGACAGGCGGTTTATTGGAGTTGGGGAGCCCCTCCAGAAAAGCCAAGTGGTTAAAGAAGTAAGCAATCCCAAATGAAGAAATTGGCGTTTATGCCGTAGCTTTTACCCTAAAGGAAAAAGTTCCTACCTAAGCTGAGAAAGCGCTCAAGATTTTTAAAAAAGCTGAAACAAAATGCCAGCGCGTCGGAAAATCTACTTCCCTTCTTTAGCTAGGCCTCGTCCTAGCGCGCTTCATCTACCCTTAACGCTGGAGCCGCCGTAAGAAGCGTGAAATCGTGACGCTTTAGATTTTCAGGCAACCTTAAATGCTAAATATCATTAAAGCATCGAAGGGTTAAGGCCATGAATCCGGCGTCGGAGGAACGGGGAAGGGCTACGGAGACTTATACTAAGGTCCTCCGCTTAGAGGATTTAGAAAAGAAGTTGGCGTGCGGTCAAGGCCTTACGTTAGATGACCTTAGATTTCTAGTCGAAACAGTTAGGCGGCTTCAAGAAAACGACATACCCTATCTGAATGAACGCTTAAGAAAGAGCGCTAAAAGCGAGCTGCTCGGTTTAAGCATAATGCTATGGATAGCTACACCAATAGCGTTTCTAAGCATCCCTTTAGTCGGCTTTGCATGCGCACTTATTGCCATGTTTTCTACCATTGGCTACCTAAAGGCGAGAGCATATGTCACATGAGAAAGTTCTCGCTTTTGCAGAGACGCTTCTCATAATAGTTAGTGTCGCAATACTAATGGGAAGCGTTTTTCTTCCGCATCCATTTAAAGTTTTAGGTTATGAGTTTATTCCCCCTCATTTACGCATCCCCGCAGAAATAGGGTTAGTATTAGGGCTCATCCTGCCATTTCTGATTCCAATAATAAGTGATCGGATAAGCCGTATGATGAAAGCTTAACTTTTAAGGTTCATTAAATAAATTTTTAGGTTCTTACCACGTTAAACTAAATGCAGAATTTCACAGAATTACGAAAAGGATAAGGGCCATACAATGGATATCATAAATAAACCATGAACTTAACTTTTAGAAACAGTAGATAAAGCCATCCAAACATTCTTAGCTCTTAATAACTTCTTATCCTTCTTCCCCGTACTAGTCATAGGAATTTCTTCTAAGAAGAGAACAGCATCTGGTATTTGCCACTTAGGCAGCTTATCCTTACAAAATTCAAATATGTCCTTCTCCATCACTTTGCCCTTATATTCAGGCTTTAACGTTACACAAGCCAATGGCCTCTCGCCCCATTTCTCATTAGGCATAGCTATTGTAGCACAATAAGCAACAGCTGGATGTTGCTCTATTATCTTATCTATCAATACTGACGGAATAATTTCACCACCACTTTTGATTACGTCTTTACGTCTATCCACTATAGTTATATAGCCTTCTTCATCTACTACGGCCATATCGCCCGTATGCAAATGGCCTTCTTCATCCCATGATTCAGCCGTTTTATCAGGATCTTTATAATAACCTAAGGCTACGTACGGACCTTTAACGATGACCTCGCCGATGGACTTGTTATCACATGACACCTCTCTTCCCATTTCGTCAACAACCCTTAAGTCTAAGCAAGGCAACGGAAGCCCGGTCTTAGAGTAGAACGCATCCTTCGCCTCAGGGGGCCAGTTTAACATATGAGGCTTTAAGTGAGCCTTCGTTAAGATCGGACAAGCCTCCGTCAGCCCGTAGCTCGTGATCAATTGTACGCCAAACTTCTCTCTGAAGGCTTTTATCAACCCAGGAGACGTTGGAGCTCCGCCTGAGAACGCCAACCTTAAGCTGCTTAAGTCGTATTCATCAGCCCTCGGATGGTTAAGCATCATGATGTAAACCGTTGGAACAGCTGCCGTCACTGTGACCTTCTCCCTTTGAATGAGCTCCATGATCGCTTCTATATCGAACCTACTTGGAAAGACTTGTTTAGCGCCTACCATCGTCGCAACGTACGGTATGCCCCATGAGTGGACGTGAAACATCGGGACGATATGTAACACTATATCGTAACGATTGATGGAAAGGGCTTCAGGTAGCGCTGTTATCAACGTATGTAAGAAGAGCATTCGATGGCTAAAGCAAACGCCCTTTGGATCGCCTGTCGTGCCCGTAGTATAACATAAGGTAGCGGGAGAGTTCTCATCAAGATAAGGCCATTTAAAATCCGAGGAGGATCCTTCTAGAAGCGCCTCATACCAATAGGCTGGCTTTAACGCCGTCCTTAACTTCTTTTCTTCATCAGCCATCACTACGTAAGCCTTAATAGTCTTTAGCTTATCAATTAAGCATTCAACTAACGGCAAAAAGTCATCATCTAAAAATAAAATTTCATCTTCAGCATGATTAATTATATGAACTATTTGATTCGGATGCAATCTAACATTAACCGCATGAAGTACTGCACCCATACAAGGAACCGTCCAATAGAGCTCAAAATGCCTATGGGTATTCCATGCCAAAGTAGCAACTCTATCTCCTTCCTCAACCCCTAAATCCTTTATAGCATTTGCAAGTTTACACATCCTTTTATAAGCATCATAATAAGTATATCTAAAGCTTCGATCGACTATTTCCTGCTTTGAAAATAACTTAGCAGATCTTTCCAATATGAATTTCATGAGCAAGGGAAAGGGCTTCATAACGCTGCCTTAACGTACTCTTTTACAATATAATAAACTTTACGGTATGAGCAAGCATGCTTAGCCGGTCCAAATGATGCTTAAGGCATGCATTAATGACGGTCCCTCATAAGCAATCGTTTATTGTTTCAATCGTCAAAGCATTACACTTAGATAAAAACGAGCCATAAACCTTCGGCTAACTTCAGAATTTACATAACGTTCAATACGTTAAATTAACGAGCGATTCATTAATTTATCATGCGCTTGTCATATTAAGGCTTTTGTACAAGGCTTCTCTTAACCTCTCTGCCTTGAGCCCTTGAGGGTCGGTCTTGAGGTTGGTCACAGTCCTACTTCCGGAGGCGTACTTAGAGGGCCTCGATGAGCTCGTTCGATCGAACCTTTACCCTAGCAGGAGCGCCGCCATCCGCATAGCGGTTCGAGACCTCTTAAAGAAGGAACTTTGGAGCAAGAGGGTCGAGCAAAGCCCTTAGGCCTTCGACTTAAGTCAAGGCGCTAAATTGCCTCGCGATGGACGATTTAAGCGCCTTCGCCGCTTCAGCCGGCTCCTTAGCTAATGTAATTGCTCGTCCGACGATTAAGTAACGAGCTCCAGCCCTCACGGCCTCTTCGGCTCGTCCTCCTTGGGCGCCGACGCCCGGCGAGTAAATCGGAACTTCGTCGCCGAGGATGTCGCGCATCTCCTTTATCCTCTTCGGGAAAGTCGCGCCTACGACGGCGCCGTCAGCTTTCCACGAAAGGGCCTTCCTCGCGAAGATGACGTACTGCGGGACGGCCTTCTTAGCCTCCTGATCCCAGATGAGCCGTCCGTAGCCCTCCGCCGCGCCCTCGTGGCTCATGTGGACGAGGATTAACACACCACGTCCGTTTCGATGGGCCACCTCAAAAACAGGTTGAAGCCCCTCTTCCCACCCTATGAATGGGTTTGCGGTCACGGCCTTAAACCCCACCTTAAAGAAGAGGTCAGCCATCGCCTTGTTCACATGCCCTACGTCGTTCAACTTGCAATCCATTATCGTCGGCAGCTCGTAATCATCCGCCAACGTCAGGACCTTTTGCAAATGGTCAAACGGACCTAGCGTTAAAACCGAATGGTAACCCAGTTTAACGGCACAAACGAACGGATGGACATCATCCAATATGGAGATGGTCTTCGAAAGCAGCTCCCCCCGTTTTTGAAGGGGGAGATCCAGAGCTAGGACGACGTTCGACCTTCGCTTTTTGACCGAAGCCTCCATCTCATGTTTAAATGCGAAGGTGACGGACATCAACGAGCTGATGTTACTTTAAGCTAAAAACATTATCATTAACGCGAGCCGCCTTTGATCAAAATCGAACGATCAGCTTTTTACAGCTTCCGTGAAATTAAGCTCAGGATGCTCGTTAAGGTCGGATGTTGTGGTTATCCGATATTGACGAGGGGCTATTATGACGTCTTTAGCCTTGTAGAGCTGAACGTAACGTTTTATCGATACCCTAGAATCTCCACTGTTGAGGGCTGAAGAAGAGCGCCTGATGGCTTCGAATTCACCGTAGAGGGGCCATGTTTAGAGGCATTCGAAAGGATGAAGACCGTATGCAAGGCCATAAAGGCCAAGGTCTCATTAACTCAAAATGTTGAGGGCCTTCAAACCCGATGGCTGGAGATGGCGAAGTATTTCTTTAAGAGGATAAATTGTGAGGGCTTAATTTCAGTGTGAGAGGTGTTGCTTCTAAGCTATTTAGGCGTTAAGCTTAGCTCACCTTAATTAAGGGTAAGTGCTCCCATTCATTTTAAGTCCGTAAGTCTGCTCAGCTAGGCTCGCATTTCTGATGGCATTTCCTTGCTCACTTCGATTATGCGCATTCCTTGCATTTTCGCGACTCTTCACCTTCGTCGACGAGAAACGAACTTGTGTATGCTTTGCTTAAAATGTGTTATATGAGGCTGGAAGCCGTAGCGTGAGGAGGTCGATGAGGAGACCTTATCGTAAAAGCGAATGGGGAACTGTTTATTAAAGTCATAAGCGATAGCCGCGTTAATGCCAACGAATCTTTAACTATCAAGGGCGCATAAGGCTTAAAGCTATCCTAAGTCCATACGGTGATAAAGGAGCCCGCTAGCGATGAGTGCCTTAGGAACTCATGAGTTAGAAAAGATCGTTCGGAACATCGAAGAAATTTACAAAGGGGCTGTTGAAGAGCTTGAGAAGGCCTCAAGGGAGGGCAAGCCGACGCTTTTACGAAATGCCTGCGAGAAGGGATGGTTATCGGTGGTTGAGGCCACTAACCTCCTCTTCCTAAAGAGGGGCCTTGAACCTGCTGAGAGCCATAAAGATAGACGAGAAAAGCTCTGGAAGCTAGAATCTGAGGATGATACGATAATGACCTTAGGGCTTTATGATCGCGTTAACGCTAGGGCCTTTAACCTTCACGTGCAAGGCTTCTACGAGGGAGCTTTAGATGAAGAATCGGTCAGGAGGGAATTGGAAAAGGTGAGGAAATACATAGATGATGTAGAAAAGTTGTAGGAGGATGCGAAGCCGATGTCGACCTCAAGCATAGAATTTATGGAGGAAGACTTCGTCGAAGTTTGTAAGCACCTTGAAAGGCTAAGGAAGTTGGCTGAACTTGCGCACGAGTTTCATGTTGACGGCCTCGAGCGTGATGAGCTTAAGCAACTTTTCAGCCTGCTCAAGGAGGCCGTAGAGCATAGCACTGGAAGGGCTGATCTGCTGATGTTGAACATGCTTAACTGGCTGCGAGAAAACATCGAGTTGTGGCTCCCTCGGGGCGAGAAGTTCCCACCGAAGAAGTTAAAGGAGAGGTTGCCTCCAAATCCGATCTTCCCTGTAGTTTATGGAGTTAGACAGCTCGTTCGCCAATGGAGAGGTTTGCCTCCGCCTCCAACCCTATCGGAGCTGGTTGATGATTTTGACGCTTTAATAAAGGGCTTTACAAATGAGCTTAGAAGGCATACGAAACTATTGATAAGCTTTTTTGATGTAATAAAGCCTGAAAGCGTTCCGTGGATTATTAAACTTATTGAGAGAGGCCAAGGGCATGTAAGAACCTCTTTAGGGGAACCTTTATGCATTTTGGTGGCTCGGTGCAGTTCATAGCGAATCTAAGCCCGTATGGAAGGCGGCAAGAGGTCCCATAAAGGTTGATAATGTGGAAGTAGATGCGATCTCGGCATTAAGTAAGCATAATCAATTTGGGGTAGCTGAGGTTAAGATAACTAAGCTCCAAAGTGGGCTTATCAAAGCTCTTAATCAAGTAGCTCGTGCTGCTAAATTCTTTATAGGACTCGACAAGCTAAGGCTTGCGGGCTTTGAGTGGATAAAGAAGCCATGTAAGCCCTCAGAAGTTGTAGTGATAACTCTATATAATCTGGGCTATGAAAAGGAGAAGTTAAAGCTTAAGCTGGCAAGTACGCTTGAGGAAGAGGGCATTAGCGGGGATGCGGCCTCAGTCTACGACTAGACGACATATTGGACGCTCTCAAAGGATGGCAATCGAAAGCTAAAGGAAGGTATCAAGAGTCATTTAAAACGTTAAACAGAATCTTGGAAACAACATGAAAAGGACTCATGTGACATCATGCTCCTGTTAGAAAGTGCGAATAAGTTATCTAGGGCTTGTTCTAAAACTACATCGCGGTGCTGAAGGTCGGCTAGAACTGGCGGCGCATGAGATACCTCTGCAAATCCCTTTATAAAGCTTGAATTGAAGTAGCGCAGATGAAAGAGATTAAAAGAAACATACGCATTAAAAGTAAGGCATGGAATTAAATTACCTAGACCCGCGTTCTATTGTCAACTCTATGTTACCTACTTTGACGCATAAAACCCTCAATAGCCCTTTAAAATAAAAAGGCTGATCAAATTATCTCGAATTCTATTGGCACCTTCTTCGGCCTAGGCCCCTCTGATGTGAAGATTATATCCCAACTATCTATCTCCGGCCTTCCTATTACAAGCTCTAAGTCCTCCCTTAAGTTTTCAGCAACTTCAAATACAGCTCCTCCTGGCACTTCGACTCCTTGAAATTTCACACCAAGTCTACAATAGCCTATAAGCCTTAACTTACCTTCTTTATCAGCAGTCCTTATATCATAAGGTTTTTCAAAGGGGATGAAAGCGCCCATCTTTTCCGCCAGTCTTTTGGAAATAATGCTTCTACTAGCCCCAGTATCTACAAGACATTTAAGTTTAAGGGTTCTTTCTTTATATCTAATTTCAACATCTGCAAGGGCTTGTCCTATTTTCATCTTTCCAGCCCTTCACTTGTTCAAACTTGTTCAGTTCTGTGCAGACGTCAAAGGTAAGGAGATTATAAAAATCTTTCTATAAAAACGAACTTTCAAGGTCAAGGCAGGATTTTTAGAATTAGGCGTTATTTCAGCTACATCCGGCCATATAGGGAATGAGGTTTCAAACTTAAGAAAAGAGACCTCAAGACGTATCCCTAATTATCATTTCAGGGCAGGACATTCAGGAATAACCCTCTACGACGAAGAGGCTGAACCTTGCCTCAAAATTTGAAAAGATAAAAACTTCCTTGCAGAAGAGAGGCGACTTCTTAATAGGTTTTGACGACTTTTTCACAGTTGAAGAGACAAGGGAAAATCGGGAGCATGCTCGAAACCTAAGGACTTGAGGGGCTTCTTTTCTCAAGAAATGGTAAAGCCTCGTTCCTAACGAAGCAGCTGACGGAGTTGGCCGAAAATCACTTTAGCAACATTGAGATAAGGCTTCGTAAACCTTATCATATAAATAGGGGTTCATCAATCCTGTCGTTAAGCACGTAAGTCGTCGACGGGAATGCCTTGGACGGAGAGGAGTTAAATATCACAAAAGAAGTCATAGCCAAGTTAAAAGAGTCCTTTAAGGACGAAGAAAACGTGCTCTTAGCCTACCTATTTGGCTCTAGGGCTAAAAGCAAGGGCTCGTTCGTAAGCGACTACGATATAGCCGTCCTCTTAAGGAGGAGAGGCTTAAGGGAGCTAGGTGAAGTAGTGTTCATGTCTTCGAAGGCTCTAGGGGTAAACGAAGATTTAATAGACGTGTTAGACCTAGCGGAAGCCCCTTTACACTTAAAGGCTAAGGTATTAACTGAGGGCATAAAGCTTATCGATAGAGGATATGAAAAGGCCTTAAAGCTTGAAGTTAACATTAAGTATCCGGAGATAGCACCTCAAATGAAGGGCTTACTTCGTCATTGGGCTGAAAACCCGTATGAAGTGGACTTAAAGCTCGTTAAGGATCGCTTAGATTACTTGCTCCATACGAGCTCGCATATAAAGTCGTTCCTTGAGAGGCATGAACGTAACGCCTTACTTGAAGACTTTGAGGCTTGGCATGCGTTAAAGAGCATGGTACAGGACTCTATACAGTACATGATAGATGTATGCGCTCACGTATTTAGCTCTAAGGACTTGGGTATAGCGTCTTCATATAGGGAGTACGTAGAGAAACTAGCAGGACGTGGCTACATGGATGCTGTGTTAGCTGAGGATCTTAAGGTAGCGATAATGATTAGGAATAGGCTCATACATAGGTATTTAATGGTAAAGCTTGAAGAGTTATGGGATTTTGCATTTAAATTAACTTCTGAGCTGGTACAGAGGTTTAAGAAGTGGGCGTTAGACGTGGTTAAAGCTTAAAGGTTTAAAGTAGCCCCTTCGAGATGGCGATGCTTAAGAGGCCTACCCTAAGGCCTTCCTCAATTCGACTATGAAGTTCGCTAAAGCCCTAAGCCCTTGAGGCGTCGGAGTCACGACCCTTGACCTAGCGTCTGATAGCCATGCCCTTATTTTGACGTAATCTGCCTCCTCCAACTTTCTCAAATGTGAAGCCAAGTTACCTGAAGTCAATCCCAGGCCCTCCTGTAACTCCTTAACCTTGCCTTGCCTTTAGTCGAAAGGTAAATCATTATGGCGAGCCTAACCTTGTTCCATAAGATCTCGTCCATCCTTAAGAGCTCATCGAGCTTTTTACTCTCTTGCTGCATGAAGTACCTCCTTAGCCCTTTTCATGGCCTCGACGGTATAGGATAGAGCTACTCCGAGATACGACGCTGAGAGGCTCGTAAGTAATAGAGCATAGAGCATCGCCAACTCGACATAGTAGTATAAAGGAATCGTTAAGAGTAAGTAAAGGCCTACTATGAGTGGTCTTAAGTCTCTTTCACCTACCATAAGCCAGTATATTAAGGACATGGAGATGTTCCCTAATCCTACACCTAAGCTAACTGCAACAGGTATTAACATTGGAAATGGAGTTGTAAGATGAGCTATGATGAAGGCTGCCAAAATGCTTATCAACCATCCTAGCCATGCGATGGCTTCCACGCGCTTGTACTTCTTCTCCATTTCACGTGACGTTACTAGTCTAAAGTACATATGATGAATCCTCCATATAGCCGATGAACCGTATCCAGCGAGGAAGAAGGCTGCGATGAAGGATACCGCGGACAAAGCCACGATCATGTAGCCTTTGAGTAAGTAATAAGCAAGCGTAGTAAGCTCTGCGCCTAAAATGGCGGCGGTTATGAAGTATAGGTAAGTTACAGCTCCTCCGATGCTTCCAAGAACCCTTATGTACGCCTCAAGGATCTTCGAGACCTCTCGTATATTTCTCTCCACCATCCTCACCTCCAGCTTAGGTCATCGTAAACTTGCATTTATAGGCTAGCGTTTCTTTGCAAGACAAGGGAATTCCGTAAAATGAGGGCTTTAAGTGAGCTCTTAAAAAGACGTAAATATGGACA
>WUQV01000312.1 GCA_009889585.1 Candidatus Bathyarchaeota archaeon
CACCGGATAGAATATAGCCTATTATGAATTCTTCAGACTTCTCTTTAGCTTTATCGTATACCTTTCCAAAGTCCTTTCCAAAGGCTATAACTTTTCCATCCCTAACGGCCACATACATATTAGGATAAGCCTTTTGTAATTTAGAATAATTGAAGTTGAGCCACTCAAAGTCCTTAATTGCTCTAGACATTTCGACTATTAACTAATAATCAGCGCATGCTTTTAAATATTATGTTTTTATATGAAGGGAATTTACGGAAAATCGCGCATTAATTAACTCTATCGCTTAAATTAGCAAATGCTTTTCATGGCTTATATATTGTGCATGAACTGTGGGAGGATAAGCGTTAAAGGATTTTTCCACGCTTTCTGCCACTTCCCTTTATTCAGAGCAAATTCCTCAAATCCTTTGGTAAAAGTTAAGGATGGAGTTTACTTCGGGATATAGAAGGAGAGAACACGTCTTCCTTTTACCTATAAATCCTTGCTTCGGATTCCATTTTGCGTTCTATGGAATAACTGGAACAGGAAAGACGAGAGCCGCTATGAATTTAGCGACAACCATTGAGGGGAAAAAAGGCTTACGTTTAAGACCCCTTTTAATCAATGCTGACCGTAGGTACAACCTTAAGAGGGAAGAAGTTCATAAAGGGCTTGATCGAAGCGACGTTCGAGGCAACCCCTGTGAAAGCTGTAGCTTTAAGTTCTTAAAGCCTAAGTTCCTCGACGAGTGAATATGCCTGTATTGCGCCAAAGTCATGCGTTGGAAAGGGGCCATTGGCGCCTAAGGACTACTGGCTCATGAAGATGTTCCTCTAGAAATCCATCCATACTGGTCCCGAAGGTCCATTACCATTGCCATCCCCGAGGGTTACGTGCCCAAAACCGCAAGGGATGTGGTTTTCGATGCATGGCATGCGGCCTCTTCGATGCGTACGAATTTTTACGAAGGCTGAGCTACGAGGGATTAGGTTGAAGATGCGTTGAGAAGGGTTAAGAGGTTTGTTGAAGCCGTAGCCGATAAGGTCAAGGGGAAAGGCTGGTTAAGATGTTCCTAAGAAATGCTTATATAACACTTTCCGCTCAAGCGGCATAGTGATATAGAAGATGCCTAGGTACGTCGTAACGGTAAAAGCTGGTGTTAATGGCGCTGCGGTTAACGTAAGGGATGTTGAGACCGGGCTCGTCATAGCGTTTAACCTGTTTGGTCCAAGGGAGCTGGTTGAAGGGTTATTAAGGGCCATGCTTAGGCCGCCGGAGTTTGAGGTGAAATGGGAGTAGCCGATAACGTCTTTTCGTTGACAAGACGCCGATAGATTAAGGCTTAATTTACTAATGCCTTGCTAAGTCAACAAGCTTCTTAAGTTGTCATTCGTTGCGCTAAGTTGA
>WUQV01000313.1 GCA_009889585.1 Candidatus Bathyarchaeota archaeon
TGTTAATGACTATCATAGGAGGTAAAGTCGTTTACTCTAAGTTTAATGTAAGCGCTTAAGAGCTTGAGTGAAAAAGTGGCTCATGAGCTAATGATCAAAAGGATTATCCCGTTAGCGTTCGATAACATGGGCGTAAGCCGATGCCATCGTCGTAACGCATTACTACTATAGATCTAGTGTTCTAAGACGATGATCCGATGCTTCAAAATTTTTGATGACACTATTGCCATTCTACTAATATATAAGGAGGTTGAGGCAGAGCACCTGCAGAGGGGCGTCCTTATCGCCTTCTTCATTTGCTCCAAGCGTTGACATAGGATTTGCGAGCATCCCTTTTATATCCTAATGTTGAAGAATTGCCCTTAGGAGTTAAACGACCAATCCATCGCTTATCGATCCTTACTAATGGCCAGAAAGCCCTCACTTTAGTGAGAGGAGTGAACGACGTGAGCTACTCCACGACTGAGGTCAGGAGCTTCCAGCGTTCGCCCGAGGCTTTGCGCCTTCGGTCACATTTGCTGGTTCGCGGGGCTCACGTCTCCGCCATCCCAACTCTCTTTAAGAGTTAGGCTATGTTACGCTGGAGCCTCCCATCCCATTTCGGACGGAGCCTTATTCCAGCCTTTGGACATCCGTCCACATCGGGCAACGTGCCCAAGGTATTTTCGAGGAAGCGCATTTAAAGCTTACGCCATTCATCTCCACGATTAAAATCGGGAGTTTTCTGGCTAGCTTTTATAAGGCTTAAAGTTCCCCCTTCTCTAACTCCGTAGGAGCCTGAGGGAAGGGCGGTTTGGGCTCGACGGCCAGACAAGATCCGCGCCTTTTGAGGGTGTCGATGGCCCTTGTTCCGATGGGAGAGGTGGGCTAGCGGGTTGGTGGCACATCCTTCGCTCCGAAGGTGTGAGATATGAAGCATCATCAAGGGCGAGAATATCCCTACTTAAGTAGGGAGAATGTCAACTCTATGAATTGATTTAAAGTAGTCAGGTGTATTTTAAAATGATAAACTTGAAGGTTATGCCCATAGCTTTTGATTCACTTGGAGTTAGATCTATGTGTACATTCATTGAGAGTTATGGTTTAAAAATAATGATTGATCCAGGCGCGGCATTAGGACCAAGAAGATATGGCCTTCCTCCTCATGCATTAGAATGGAAAGCATTGGATGATAGTATTAGGAGAATAACCGATTATGCACGTGAAGCCGATGTCTTAATTGTAACTCATTATCATTGGGATCATTTCGATGTGGGGGACTCCATACCAATGGATGTATATAAAGGGAAATGCGTTTTCATAAAGCATCCAACTGAGAATATAAATAGAAGTCAAAGGGTTGAAAGAGCTCCTTTATTTTTAAAAGCTGTTAAGGGGTTACCTAAGAAGCTTGAAACAGCTGATGGAAAAGAATTCCAAATGGGGCAAACTACTCTACGTTTTTCAAAAGCGGTATATCATGGGACGAATCCGAGGTTGGGCTATGTTATCGAATGCTCGATATCTTGTAAAGGTGAAAAAATTCTGCATACATCCGACGTAGAAGGCCCGTCTATAGATGATCAAGTACAATTCATTTTAAAGGAGAAACCAGAAATTCTGATAATTGATGGTCCTATGACATATATGCTAGGATATCGTTATGCCCCCACGAGTTTGAAAATTTCTAATGAAAATCTTATAAAGGTAATTAAGGAGACTTCAGTTCAAACAATTATACTTGATCATCATTTTATGAGAGATCTTCAGTATAGAGGGAGAATAGGACCTGTTTATGAAGCAGCTGAAGATAGAGGTGTTAAGGTAATAACTGCTGCTGAGTTTCTTGGAAGAGAGCCTAATTTGTTAGAAGCTAGACGAAAGGAGTTATTTGAAAAATTTGGTGATATGGAACTACCTGAGTTAGCTTCTAGGAAAACACTAGAAGGGTGATTAATTGACATTTTTATATCAAAGTACCAAAGCAAAGAGCTGAGTTTCTATATCCTCTTCCTTTAACTCGATATTCACATAGAGCTTAGAGGCTTCGGAGTTAAACCTCTTAAGGGTTGTGGAGGAAGGGACGAAGATGATTATAATCGATCATCATTTCTAAGGGACCTGAATTATAAGGAGAGGATCCCTCGATTTTATGAGGTAGCAAAATTTCATGGTGTAAAAGTTTTAACGGCGGTCGAGTATGCTGGAAAGGAAGTAGAAATGCTGAAGGCATTGCGAAAGGAACTTTATAAGAGGTATGGCGATGTAATTTATGAGTTCAGAAGGAAAGCTGCTTATCGTGAAGATAACTCCGCTTAAAGGGGAAGGTATTTAAGCCTCCACCTTCATTCACTTAAAAGATGGGCCTTTTACACTTCGTATGTAAGCGCGACTTAAAGAGATGCGTGAAATGTGGATTTTGTGAAGAGCATTTCATCTGCCCAGGAATCGATAGGCCTGAGATTAATAGGCTGGAAGATCTTTGCATAAATTGCAGCGTATGCTTTATAGCATGTCCTTATTCTGCTGTCGATCGAGTGGAGGACTTTTCCACAAGGAAGGAAATAAGGATCTTCGTAGATGGAGAGCAGCATATAGTTCCTGAGCGCATAACTGTCAAAAGGGCGTTGGAGATATTAGGTGTTAAATTCGGAAGGCTCTTAAGGGAGGCGGATTTAATCGCTCCATGTGAAACTGGCGGTTGTTTTGCATGTGCTTTATTGATAGATGGCGAATTGAAGCCAGCTTGTGTAACGTCAGTTCACGAAGGGATGATGGTAAGCTTGGCTTTTCCAAAGGATCTTAAGCCGTTACGAAGGGTCTCTGGGTTTATGCCTCATTCAGTTGGAGGAGTAGGGACGCCGTGGTGGGTGAAGAAGAGCGGAAGTTATTACGTTGAAGTGGCTTGTTTTGCCCATGGTTGTAATTTGCGTTGTCCTCAATGTCAAAATTACTCGGTTACTTATGATAATGTCGCTAAGCCTTTAACGCCTTATGAAGCTGCGGCTATTTTAACTTCTTATCGTCGGAAATATCGCGTCGATCGAATGGCTATATCAGGTGGAGAGCCAACGCTAAATAGGCCTTGGTTAATTCAATTCTTTAAGGAGTTAAAGCGATTAAATGAAGATGAATATGCAAGGCTTCATCTAGATACGAATGCTACTTATTTAACGCCGAATTATGTTGATGAATTGGTTGAAGCCGGCGTAACCGACATAGGTCCTGACTTAAAGGGCTTAAAAGTGGAAACTTTCATGAAGATAACTGGCATATTGGATTTAGAGCTAGCAAAAAGATATTCGGAGAATGCATGGAATATCACTAAGTATATGATTGATAAATATTATCCTGAGAAGTTATTCGTAGGAGTAGGTATACCATATAATCCATTCTTTATGACGTTAGATGAACTAAGCCAAATAGGCGAGAAAATAGCTTTAATCAATCCAAACGTTCAAGTATGCTTATTGGATTATTTTCCAACATTTAGAAGATGGAATATTGAAAGGCCGAGCGTCGGTCAGATGAAGTTGGCGAGGAAGAGTCTTTTAGACGCTGGGTTGAGAGTCGTATTAGCTCAAACGAGGATAGGGCACCTAGGCCCGTGAGCTTAAGCCCGTTAGCTACTAACGAGAACTACCTTCATAAGCTCTTCTATCGTCGGCTTTATCATCGAAGGCCTTTCGATGAGCTTCGAAGCAACCTCGACATCCTTTAAACCGCAGCCCGATATGACGCAGACAATTAACTCGTCGCGGTCTATCGTCCCCTCGTTCAAGAGCTTCTTAACGAAGGAGATAGGAGCGGCTCCAGCTGGCTCCGCCCATATGCCCTCTAGCTTAGCCAACAATTTCTCGGCCTCGAGGATCTCATCGTCCGAAACAGCCTCTATGGTGCCCTTCGTCTCTAAAACCGCCTTGCGCAACAAAGGCCATCCAGCTGGGTTTCCAACGGCTATGGCGCTCGCTATCGTCTTCGGCTCCTTAACGGGCTCGAGCCTTTCGCTCCCGCTTTTAAAGGCCTTAGCCATCGGCGCACAACCCTCCGATTGAACGCATCCTACCTTCGGGTAACCGTTAAGCCAACCGATCTCGTTAAGCTCCTTAAAGCCCTTCCAAACGCCGATAGCGGCCGTTCCAACGCCTACCGATTGAACGTACCAATCGGGAGGGCTCCAATTCAATTGTTCGGCTAATTCGTACGCTATCGTCTTCAACGCATCGTGCCTAACCGGATTGATCACACCTCCGTTCAACATCCACTTTAACTTCGACGAAGCCTCTAAAGCTAGCCTAGCCGCATCATCGAACGTCCCATCCACGATTATAAGCTTAGAGCCGTGAATAATTATTGAGCTCAACTTAACGGGGCTAGCGCTCGAAGGAGCTAAGACGACGCTTTCGAGCCCCGCTCTCGCCGCATAAGCCGCTTGCGATACGCCAGCGTTTCCCGTTGAATAGCCAATTATGCATTTGACGTTTAACTCAAGCGCTCTTGAAACGACGGCAGAGGCATCCCTATCCTTGAAGGATCCGGTAGGATTCATAAAGTCAAGCTTTAAGTAAAGGTTCTTTAGCCCTAAAGCTTCAGCTAGCCTCGTGCTCCTTACTAATGGCGTACCTCCTTCCCCTAAGCTAACAATATTCCTCGACCTTTCGATTGGTAAAAGCTCCCTATAGCGCCACATGTTGAAAGCTCTTCTCAATAAATCCGCCTTACTCACTTCATTAGCAATTTTATCATAATCATATGTAAAATCTAATGTTGATCCACAAGAAACACAGAAATTAACTAATGTATCATATAAGTACTCCTTTCTACAATTTACACACTTCAAACATCTCATAAACGTTGTTTGACGTTCAACTTTCTCGCCGATCATATATCCTTCCTTAAGAGGCATTTTAACGCTTATTTAAGCATTCAAGCCTCCTTCGAAGGAGGAGCGGATTTACGTCGGCATAAATAAAGGGGTGAAAACTTTAGCACGCTAAGGCAACGCATAACGTACGATTAACGGCACGAATATCAACGCCGTCATCGCCATCAACTTGATGAGTATATTTACCGACGGCCCTGATGAATCCTTCATCGGGTCTCCAACCGTGTCGCCGATCACGGTCGCAGCGTGAGTAGGGCTTCCCTTTCCCCCGAGGTGTCCCATCTCCACGTACTTCTTGGCGTTATCCCAAGTGTTCCCGACGTTACCTTGGAACAACCCCAATATCAAGCCCATCGCGATTGCTCCCGCGAGGAACCCGCCTAATCCATCCGGCCCTAACGTAAACCCTACGATTAATGGCGAGGCTATGGCCATCACCCCAGGCGGGATGAGCCATCTTAACGCGTGATGCGTCACTATGCTAACGCACCTTCCGTACTCAGGCTTAGCCGTTCCTTCGAACAACCCCTTTATCTCCTTGAACTGCCTCCTGATCTCTTCGACCGTTGTAAACGCCGACTTCGTCACTCCATATACGACGACGCTTGTGAACAATGCCGGGATTGAGACTCCTATTACTAAGCCGGCTAACGTCCTAGCGTTAAGTAAGGATAAGTCCAGCTTGGCTCCGTATACCTCGATGGAGAAGGCGTAAGTCGCCAAAAGGGCTAGGGCCGTTAAGGCGGCTCCGCCTATGGCGAATCCCTTGCAAATCGACTTCATAGTATTCCCAACCGAGTCCAACGTATCTGTGATTTGACGAACCCTCGGCTCGAGGTGGGCTTGCTCAGCTATTCCAGCCGCGTTATCCGCCACTGGGCCGTAAGCATCGGCCGCCACGATTATGCCGACTATTGCCAACATCGAGACAACGGCCATGACGACGCAATAGAACCCAGCTAATATCGGATCCGGCGTAAAGTGGCTCCCGGCCACGAACGAGGCGAGGCTGACGATGGCCACGCCGATAGCTGGCAAGAACGTGCTTAACCAGCCGATCGAGAACCCAGATAGTATCGTTAACGCGGGGCCGGCTACGGAGCTCTCAGCGACTATTTTAACAGGCCTTTTGTCCCTGTTCGTGAAGTAATCGGACGTGGTGCCTACGATTATCCCGACAATTAAGCCCGCTACGATGGAGATCCAAACGTAAAGCCCAGCCTCAGGTATGAGCCACATGCATACGAAGTACGATAAGACGGCCGTTAGGATTGTCGTGACGTAAGTGGCGTACGAGAACGCCCTCCACGGGTTTCCCCTTACGAAGAAGGCACCTACGATCGATGCGAATATCCCGACGGCTGAGACGACGAGCGGCGTCGTAACCCAGCCGAAGTTCCCATGTCTGAGGAATAGAAGCGCCCCCAAGATGAGGGCTGCGACTCTGTCCTCGACGTACGATTCGAATAGGTCGGCTCCCATGCCGGCTACGTCTCCGACGTTATCGCCGACGTTATCGGCTATGACGCCTGGGTTCCTTGGGTCGTCCTCAGGTATGCCCTTCTCAACCTTGCCGACGAGGTCGGCGCCAACGTCCGCAGCCTTAGTGTATATACCGCCTCCTACCCTAGCGAAGAGGGCCACCGTGCTGGCGCCAAACGCGAAGCCGGCTACGGCGTGGGCCGCTTCCTCGAGGTGCGGAATTGCTTTGCCGTAGGCTACGAAGAGAAGCGTCACGCCGAGCAAGCCAAGGCCGACGACGGACATGCCGAGGACGGATCCGCCGCTGAAGGCTATCCTCAAGGCCTTGTCCAATCCGATTTCCTTCGCCGCGTTAGCGGTCCTCGCGTTAGCGTTCACGGCGATTGTCATGCCGACGAAGCCTGAGATCATCGAGCAGAGCCCGCCGACGACGTAAGCCAATGCCGTATACCAAGAGAGGAATAAGCCTATTAGCACGGTTAAGACTGCCATCACGGCCCATATGGTCACATATTGCTTCTTAAGGTAAGCTCGGGCCCCTTCCTTGATGTACTCTTGGATTTCGATCATGCGCTCCGTCCCCCTAGCCTGCTTTAAAACGTACATGGACGCGAAGATGGCGTACAGCATCGCTACTACCCCCGCGGCCACCGTTAACGACATCCAAGCTTCCATGGCGATCGAGACCTAAGTGATCAAAATCGAGCGATTTATAAACTTTGTGTGCCTAGAAAATCTCCAACTTTAGTTAGGGGATGAGCTAAGGCTCTTATTTAAGCCTCAACCACATCGGCGGGAAGTCCCCCTTCCGATAGGAGGGTAGTTCACTGGCGATCAGATCCCCCTCCGTAGGGATCTATGCAGCACCTAAAGCTTTTTAAAGCGCTATCGCATCCTACTATCGACTGCGCTTGAGAGAGTATACAGACGTATTCGTCGGCATTTCCCTTACGATAGCGATCGCTATCTTGAACTGGTACGGAAGGTTCCTGCCTCCTGGGCTTGATATCGTAATATTGCTTTTGATCCTCAGTCTAATGATCTCTATCGGAACTAGAACGGCTCTTCATATATTCCGAATGGACTTTCAAAATAGGATAAAGTGGATGTTTCATATTTTAATAGGCGTCATAGACGGATGGAGGGCAACGAGGGAAAGGATAGAGGGGCTTAAAGATCAAGAGCGGATCGATGGAAGGATGTTAAAAGAGTTGTCCGTTATCTATGAGCGGAAAATGCTCGATAGGCTGATAACATTTGTTGAGAAGTCCTTAAGTCCTTCGCAAAGGGTTGAGGAAATTAAGGAGCTATTAAAGAAGGTGAAGGATCGAACTATAACCGAAGGTGAGGCGAGGCGCTTAAAGGTATTGCTAGAGGAGGAGAAATGCGAAAGGGAGGCTAAGGGCGACTTGGAGGGGGCGATAACAATAGGCCTGTTTATCATAAGCGTCATCGGTTTAATAACTGACTTATCACTATTGTCAAAAAAGGAAGTTAAGTCAAGCTTCTAAAGGTCATAGGCTCTTCATAGGGAGCGTATGTAAGTGTAGGCTGATGGAAAAGGAGTATTTCAACTGATTGCTATGTATGCAGTAAAGTAACCTGCCTATTATGGATAAAATCGCCTTATCGTACGTGGGAACGGAATGGCGTCCATTACGCTATCTAAGTCCAACATCCACGTCAAGAGCCTTTCCACGCCCAACCCAAACCCAGAGTGATGAACAGTTCCATACCGCCTTAAGTCTATGTACCACTCGTAATCTTCCCTACGTAACCCGAACTCTTCGATTCGTTTTATTAACTCGTCCTTATCGTCCTCCCTAGCACCTCCGGTTATTATCTCGCCTATCTTAGGGACAAGCATGTCTTCAGACATGGCTAGCTCAGGGTTATCTCGATAAGCCTTGCAGTAGAACGCCTTTATCCTCCTTGGGTAAGCGTATACGAAGAACGGGCCTCCGAACGCCTCAGCTAAGGCCCTCTCCTCGTCGAACCCTAAGTCCTCGCCCCATTTGATTTCGAAGCCCTTCTTTCGAAGGAGTTGAACGGCCTCGTCGTAAGTGATCCTCGGGAAAGGAGGGATTACGTTCAAGAGCCTTTGAACGTCTACGTTTAAGAGCTTTAGCTCCTTACGGCAGGGCTCGACGATTTGACTACAGGCGTAGCCCACTAAGCCCTCCTCCAGCTCCATCATGTCCTCCATCGTGGCGAAAGCTTGCTCCGCCTCCACGTGCCAAAACTCGGCTAAGTGCCTAATCGTCCGGCTCCTTTCAGCTCTGAATGAAGGCGCTATGCAGTAGACCTTCTCTAAGGAGTAGATCAAGGCTTCTAAGTGAAGTTGAGCGCTTTGCGTTAAGTAGATGTCCTCGTCGAAGTACTTTAACCCGAAGAGGGTAGCTCCTCCTTCGCAAGCGCTAGAGATGAACATAGGCGGCGAAACCTCGATGAAGCCATTCCTTTGGAAGAACTCTCGAATAAGCCGTAAGAGCTCGGCCCTCACCTTTATTATGGCGTTCATCTTTCTGCTCCTCAACCAAAGGTGTCGAACGTCGCGAAGGAACTCCTCGCTATAGTCCTTGGTTATCGGAAACGGCTCAGCTAAGCCAATCGTATGAAGTTTATCTACGGCTATCTCGAAGCCGCCTGGGGCGCGTTCGTCTCGCCTAACGATCCCGCTTGCGATAATTGAGGACTCGATCGTAATTCGTTCAGCCTCATCCCAAGCTAGGCTGCCGCGCTTTATGGCGCATTGAATTACGCCTGTGGCATCTCTAATGAGGATGAAGATCACGTGCTTCGTCTCGCGCTTACGATAAACCCAACCTCTGATTTGGACGAACTTCCCTTCGTAACGCCCGTCGAGTACGTCCCCGATCGGCATGACGGCTTTCGCGAGCATCCTCTTCTTAGGTTGAAGGCTGCACGGCTTAAAAACGGTTGCTAGATCGACCATCTAAGCCAAGTCAATGGCGTACGGGCTCCAATTTTAAACGTCGTTAGGTATCTATGAGTAACCTTTTTAAGGGCGTCTTGTGAATTGTACCTCGGTGACCTCCCTTTGTACACCCTCTTCGCTTTAGCGGTCCTCGCGATAATCTCCATATCCATTTTGGCCTCTGCGATTAGGATAGTGAGAGAGTACGAGAGGGCTGTCATCTTCCGCTTAGGTCGGTTGATGGGCGCTAAAGGGCCGGGGCTTTTCTTCATCGTGCCGATCGTGGATAGAGTGCGCATAGTCGACTTAAGGACCACTACGTACGATGCGCGCATGATCAAGGTGATAACGAGGGATAACGTAAGGTGCGACGTGGATTCGTTCGTGTACTATAGGATTATCGATCCAATAAAGGCGGTATGTGAGGTGGAGGATTATGTTTACGCTACTCAATCATTAGCGAAGACTATCTTACGGGAGGGCTTAGGTCAAGCTGAGCTCGATGAGCTGCTTACAAAGGCGCCGGATCTTGCGAAAGCGATTCAAGCTAAGATCGACGAGATGACCGATCCATGGGGGATAAAGGTTAGTGCCGTCGTCATTAGCGATGTCATCCTTCCGGAGGAAATGCAAAGGGCGATAGCGAAGCAAGCGGAAGCTGAAAGGGAGAGAAGGGCTAGGATAATCGTAGCTGAGGGGGAGTATTCAGCGGCTGAAAGGATGTCGCAAGCAGCCGAAATATACGGTAAGAGCCCAATAGCGTTAAGGTTGAGGGAGCTTCAAACTATGACTGAAATCGCTCGAGAGAAGAACTTAGTTGTGATAACGTCAACTACGGATTTGCGCGAGCTCGGAACCATCGTGGCGATGACTCAAGCTGCTCAAAGGAGGATAGAGAAGGCGTAATGAGCTTACGAGCGGCTCGTACGCTTACCTTAACCTTATTTTTTTCGCTATTGCTTAGCGCTTACGCGTCCTTAGAACTAATGGATTCCGTACTTGTCGTCGATTTAAGCGGCGTAATTAACGTAGCCGCCTCGGAGCTCGTTAAGGAGGGCCTTGAGGAAGCGCGTAGGATCAACGCTAAGGCTATCGTCCTACTTTTGAACACGCACGGAGGCATGTTGGATGCTACGTTCGAAATCATCCGCTTGATCGAGCGCTCGTCGATACCGATAATAACATACGTATGCCCGGCGGGGGCCACGGCTTGGTCCGCTGGCACCTTCATCGTCCTATCCTCTCACGTGGCCGCGATGGCCCCGTTTTCGATCATAGGATCAGCATCCCCTCGTAGATATCCGACCGGCGAGCCTGAGACGGATCTTAAGGTTATCAACGCGTTGGTTAAGTTCCTCGTTCAACGAGCGAAGGTGCACGGCCGAAATGAGACGATGGCAGCGAAGTTCGTGACGGAGAACCTTAACGTCGGAGCCGAAGAAGCGAAGAAGCATAACGTCGTAGAAGTGGTGGCTTCCACGGTTGAAGAGCTATTAGATGCTGCGGATGGTCTTGAGGCGAGGACGATCGAGGGCAAAGTGATTGTTAGGACTAAAGGAGCGGCCTTAAGGTACTTCGAGCCGAGCGTACGCGTTCGAGTATTACGGGTAATCTCAGACCCGATGATAGCGTACCTCCTCTTTACGCTCGGGGTTTACGGGGTCGTCTTCGGCTTCCTAACGGCAGGTTACGAAGGGGAGGTAATCGGAGCCATCCTTCTCATCCTCGGCTTAATAGGCCTCGGGTTTCACGTGGACTTGTTCACGATAGCGCTTTTAGCGTTTGGAGCGGTCTTAGTCCTCGCCGAAATGAGGGAGCCGGGCTTCGGCTTCCTCGGCTCAGCTGGAATAGCTTGCTTGGGGATAGGGACTTTGCTTTTGCTTCGTTTAGATCCCTCGCGATGGTTGATATCGCCTGAGTGGTATCAAGCCCTTTTAATGACGATGGCAGCCGCCGTAGCAATGTTGACGGCCTTTTCAGCGTTCGTAACTTACAAGGCGATCAAAGCTAAGAGGAAGAGGCCGACTATTCTTCAAATAGTTGGAGGCATAGGCTTAACGTTAGATGAGATAGGCCCAGGTAAGGAGGGGTTTATACGGTTCCATGGGGAGCATTGGAAGGCCCGCTCGAACGTTATCATAAAGCCAGGCCGCAAAGTAAGGATTATAGCGATGGAGGGGTTAACGCTTATCGTAGAGCCCCTTGAGGAGGGCTAAGGCTTAAGGGCTTTGAACGCTCTTTAGCTATAATTAAGTGCTAAGTGCGAAAGCCAAAAATAAAAAGGGGAAGAACCTTAGGCCTTAACCTTCTAGCTACTAACACGCCTAAGGCTGTTATCACAACTGCCGTCACGAGCTGCATGATTCCAGGCTTAGGAATGGGCAGAGCCGCTGGCTCAGGAGGAACGGGTACGGCAGGCAACTCGATCGGAGTTGGAGCCACCTCAACTGGCACCTCAGGCTTTGGAGGAGGAGGCGGAGGTTCCACGCCCTTGGGGGTAAACCTCTAGCGGGTATGAGACGACGTTGCTTAAAATACCGTACTTCATAACGACCTCAGCCGATACGGATACGCTGTACTTCCCTATCAAAGGAGGTAGTGCTTCAGCTTCATATACTCCTCCACCTACGTGAGTTAAAGCTGCTTTAATGATCGTAGGACCTGTTAACGTCACCACTACCTTAGCGTCTTCAACAGGTCTATCTAAGTAATCGATAACCTTGAACTTAAGCGGAAGCTTAAAGCCTTCCTCGAGAGCGTAAGGCATAGGCTCTATTAATGATATTATCCTAGGCCTTCTATCAGGATGTAATGAATGCCATTCCGGGAACCAAGAGAATATGACGTGCTTTCCGCCTAAATGTTCGACTAAGACGAAAGCGCTAGTGCCGACGAGAGCTGTTAATTCAGGATTCGTTGGATGAGGCATCCTCGATGGATCTCCGAACGGATTAGGTATCTTTCCGTATATATGAGCTGGTAACGGCCTATCTACTATCGCCCCTAACTCAAACAACCAGCTCCTAGCGTTCAAATGGTATACGATCGTGTAAGGATCAGGAGTCTCTATCTTAACTAAGCTCTCGATAAATGGTCCATAATATCTTAACGTCCTCCAAGCTCTTCCAGCATACTCCTGAGTCCACTTAAGGTCATATGCGGTGAATTCCACTCCATCATGCCATTTAATCCCCTTCTTTAAATAAATCGTAATAATCATCCCTTCCTTTCCATCAACGATTGCCTCTTCTACCTTCCAATCCTCTAACATTACTCGAATGCGGCCTTTCACATCATAAATATTATCAGGGTTATAGTACGTAAGCCATTCCATGGCCCTCGATAGGACGGCGTGTTCTGGAGCCCACATGAAGTTCATCGGGTTTAACGTACCGAGTATTATCGCCGAGAAGTCCCTAAACCTTCCTCCGAACTTTATCGGCATTCCTTTCTCAACGTCAAACGGGACTACCATGGCATCCCAAGTCCAACTGAAGCCCCTAGGATCTGGGCTGGGCGGGCTCCATAATAATGGCATATCTCTGAACTTACCTGATACAGCCGTATAGGATACACCAGCGTAACATGGAACCCACGGGCATATGTCCGTCACTATCTCTTGAGCCTTCCAA
>WUQV01000314.1 GCA_009889585.1 Candidatus Bathyarchaeota archaeon
ACGTGGCCTAACGGGAAGATCGAGCCTCTCATGGCCGTGTGCAAGACGAAGGCAGCCTTAGAAAGGGCGCTTCACCTCCTTTGGCTCAAAAGGATGAGGCCGGATGACCTCATCCGAGGGGGAGGGAGGACTTTATTCGCGTCAACGGTAGAGCTCCGTGAGTTCGACCCTGAGCTGTTGAGCTTCTTTAACGTCAACTACAGGCGGGATTTAGTCGAACGCCCGAAGGTGAATGAGCCGGCCGGCCCCGTCCGTAGGAGCTTTAGCCTCATCGACTTTGACGAGAATGTCGAAGTAGACCTCATGAGGCAAGCGAGGAAGGCGTTAGAGGCCGATCTCATAAGGGCTGCTGACGAAGCCGTCAAACGGATGAAGCTCGGGTTTTGGTCCTCCGTCCTAAGCGAATTATTAGCCGAGCTTTACGCCGAATCAAGCGATCACGAGCTCTCGGGTAGGTTCCTCGAAAGGGCTTTCGAAGGATATGAAGCCGAGCTCAAGGCCTACGAAGGGCTTAACCTTGCGTTTTTAGCGGCTCATGCTTTAGCGGATAAACATAGGTGCTTAACGAAGCTTAAGAGGTTTGACGAAGCCTCGAAGGCCCTCGAAGAAGCTTCGAAGCTTTATGTTAAAATGGACTTAGATTCCTCTGATATTAGAAGGAGGATCGCTTAAGGCGAAGTTTTACGATTAAAGCTTAAAAGGGCTCTTCGAGCTCGATAGAAGTAAGTGACGAAACGACGAGCTGAGGCTTATGCCAGCGAGGGCTTGCGAGGTTTGCAAAAGTCATCTCGCAAGGTTCATCTGCATTAGGTGCGGACGGCACGTATGCGAAGCATGTCTTGAGCCGACCTCTTGGTCTTGCGCCTATTGTTATCGAGGCGTTAAACGCGAGGAAACGTTCGTAGCTCAAGAGGCTTTGAGTGTTGGGCTTACGCCCTTAAAGTTCTTCATCTTAGGCTTCGTTACGATATTCATCGGAATGGCGCTCTTAACGATCGCCTCGTTAATGCGCGGGTCCGCCGTCGGGGTTTGGATCTTCCCGTTGCCGCCGATAATCATCGGAAGCGGTCAAGAAGGATTGCTCATCACATTAATAATGACGTTATTAGCTATATTTATCCTATTGATAATGCTCCTAATACATCGAAGAGCTTAAAACTAAGGGCTATTTACTCCCCTCTTCCTTCTCACCTTTCCCATGGATTAAGTTAAGAAAAATAAATACAAGTGCTATGAATGTCATCATCATTATTATATAAATTAAGGCCCTGAAATATGCTGCTAAGCCCATTTCACTTCTTACTCGCTAAAGGCTGATTCCTTAATTGGTTCTTTCCATTCTTTCATTAAGATTTCATAAAAGTCATCACTATCCTCAATAATATCATAAAGACTTAATTCCTCAGCAATTCTTTGAGCAATTATATGATAACAAAAGCGTAATTGGTGATCTAAAGCTCGAAAGTAAAAATCATTACAAGAACAAAAATAAACATTAGGAAGGATTAAATAATCTCGTTCCTTGCCAACGACAATCCAAACTACTCTACCACTTGGCTGAAAGACATACTTCTTAACTCTTCTCTCCTTTAAGGCTTCTAATGCCCTCATAAATCTAGAGCCAAATATTGAAATAGGTCGAGCTAAGAGATTTTCATCTAGCCTTCCCCTTAACTTAATCTCCTTGCATATTTGCTTAAGCAGATTTACTTCTGAAGATCCTTCTATTGTGGCCTCCAATACTATTACATGCCTCATTAAGTAATCATTCTATCTTAATAGGCTCTCCTTTAGGCCTTCGCTCCTCCTTCTTTGGAAGAGTTACCTCTAAGACTCCACTCTTATAACTAGTCCTAGCTTCCTTTGGGTTTACCTTCGCTGGAAGCTTAACTTCTTTATAATATTTACGCTCTTCAGTATCTACTGATATAGTTAACGTATCCTCCGTTCCATGCAACTTAATATCTTCTTTATTAACGCCGGGGAGCTCAGCAACGACCTTTATCTCCCCATTCGTCGAGTATATATCCACTAAGGGCTCCCTTTCCTCTCTTATCTCCGGGCCGAGCTTCGTCGGACGGACGTTCCCGAACTCGCGGACTATCGGCTTTCCTTCAGGGCCGATGGTGACGCTATAACCCCAAACGAAAGGCCCCCATTCGCGCACCTTAGTGCCATCGGGTAGCCTTCTCTCTCGAACGTAGCCCTTAGGTATTCGCTCTTCCTCAAGCCTAACGAAACCCCTCTCCATGATCTCCTCGAGATCCTTGAAGATATCGTAGACGTCTTCGAAGAACCAACCCCTGAAAAAGGGGAAACGCCTCCTCCTGCGGAACCATTCCTCTGGGTAATCCTCCTCGCCCATGTTTGAAACCCGATGTAGGATGAGGCTGGCTTACGTTATAAGGATTTTGATTTCAACCGCCGTTAAGCCAATCCCCTTAACTGACGGACGGTTCCGAGCAACGTTCCGTCGAGCAAATACGCCTCTGCTCCGTCTACGTCCACGCTTCCCGATCGCAACACCGGGCTGATGAACTCTTGATGCCCCTTGCCCGTTAACGTCTCCTTCACGTTAATCGGCTGTCCACCTAAGAAGTCGTTAAAGGAAGGAAGGATTATGAGCTCCGACATCTTAAGCTCCTCCTCGAATTTAACGTTCGACCTTTTAAGAAGGCGCTTCGTAAGCTCGCTTACGTTAAGGTCGGCCTTAACCCATACTTGATGCATAGCCTTGAAGCCCGTTGGGTCGCGTAATAAAACCACCGGATGGGAGTGCCCGATGATTAACGTCTTACATCGTAAAAGCTCGACGGCAGGCCACGTATGCCCGTGGAAAAGCCCGATGTCTTCGATGGATGCGCCGCTGGAAGGGAGCATCTTCGCGCCCTCGGGCAACAAAGGCTCTAAGTTGCCGTCGTGGTTTCCGGGCACTACGTATAAACTCAGGACCTCCTTGCGGATGGCTTCGAGGAGTTCCGGCACGTCGTGTCGTTCCTCAGCTTCGGCCGTGGCGACGGTATGTTTTACGTCGCCGAGGAGCATTATGCTCGTGGGCTTACATAACTTGATCAAGTCCATCAACCTCCGTCGGAGCTTCGGCGTTTGAGATGGGATGTGAACGCCCCTTTGGGCGAGGGACGCTTCCCAACCAACGTGAAGGTCGGCTACGATTAAGATGCGCTCGCCCTTCTTTCGCATGAGGAAAGCCGGATGCGATGGAACCGGTACGATCAAGGCAAGGACCCGCTATCTTGTTCGTATCACCTCTTTAACAACTTCATGATCTCCTCGTGTAGCCGTTTATTGCCAGCGGCTACGAAGGAAACCCTCTGTCGTAAGCGTGCGGGGGCGTCGAGCTCATCCCCTGGCGGCGTCGTTATTATCGCCCCGGCCTCGTTAACGATTAAGTACGCCGCTGCCACGTCGGTCACGCGCAATTTACCCCTTAAGTCCACGAAGGCGTCGACCCTTCCGTCGGCTACGTAACAAAGCTCGAGGGCGTTCGCCC
>WUQV01000315.1 GCA_009889585.1 Candidatus Bathyarchaeota archaeon
CGGCTCTTAAGGAGAAGCTTGGACCCCTTTATGAAGCTCTTCTTTTTCATGAGCTTCGAGGAGACCCTTAGGCGAGCCCCTAAGCAACGAGGCCGCTATTTGGTAGCAGAGCGCGAAGGAAGGATCGTCGGAGGGGTTTCGCTGACAACCACGTCTTGTGGTAAAAAGAAAATAGGCATAGTCGAGGCGATAGTCACCGATAAAAACCTTCGCGGAAGAGGGATCGGAAAGTCCCTCTTGGACGAGGCCACCTCGTGGCTCGAGGGAAGAGGCTGCGAAATCATCTGCGCCGTCGTAGATAGATGTAACTCCCCTTCTTGGAACATGTTCATCCATAAGGGCTTCTCAACTTACAGGCTTAGAGAGCAGCTTAAGGACTTCGGCTTAAAGTTCATCAGCTTGTGGCTTAGCACGTATCACCTCTTCGCCGTAGGGTTGTTCCTTAGGAGGAAAATAAGGGAGGAGGGCGAGTCGAAGGAGGCGGGCGAAGCATGGCACCTTCTCGCCGCTTGGCTGATGCTGATCCTCATATGGTGCGTATTGATCGTCCGTGCTGGCAAACCGTTGGTTTTGCTTCTTGCCATCTCGGGAGTCATGGGCTTAAGCTTCCTCGCTCATGAGCTAGCTCATAAGCTCGCCGCTAGCCGCTTCAAGCTGGAGACGACGTTTAGGGCTTGGGGCTCGGGGCTGGCCGTTAGCTTAATGGTAGCTTTCTTCGGCAAATTCTTCTTACCATGCCATGGCTCCACTTACGTTAAGCAGGTGGACTGGCGGTACGACTTCAAGTCGAAAGGGATGGGGCTAATCTATACGGCGGGCCCGACGATGAGCTTAGCTCTTGCCGCCCTGTTCCTAGCTCTATCGATGTTGAGCGTCGGCGATCTTTCGGTAGTGCGGGCGGGCCACGTGATGAACATCTCCTTCGCTATCGTCAACCTCATACCCTTACGGAGCTTTGCATGGGATGGTTGGAAGGTATTCGCTTGGAACAAGATCGCTTGGGCGCTGTTAGCCGCAGGAGCCGTAATGTTGATGCTGATAGGCTAGCGGAGAAACAAGCCTTATACCGTAGGTCGATATTCATGGCCCTCTTGAGTACGCCGAGCATGTCGAAGCGGTTGTCAAGGAAGAGAGGCTGCAGGCATCCAACACGAACTCAATACATTCGATGGTTCTCCTCTCGCTCCCTCGACGACTATCAATGGGTTATATCAGGTCTACCGAAGCTGGTAAGCTTGAGGCTCACGTCGAAACCTCGTTAACCCCCTCTAAAGCCGATGGGCGAGGCTCCCGCTCTCCATCACGACGAGCTCACTTAAACGGTATAAAGAAACTTTACTTAGTAAGGTTTAATAGTGTGAACGCCCTTAAGTTCTACGGAAATGCTGACGTTATTCCAGCTTTCGCCTGAAGGCAGAATAATCCAGGCCTTGTCCGAAGGAAGGAAGTCCTTCTCAGAATTGGTTAAGGCCACGGGCTTAAGTGAAAGATGGCTTTCAATAAAGCTTAAGGAGCTCATGTTCTTAGGTGTGGTAGAGCATGAAGATAGTAAGTATCGAATTAATTATGAAAGGCTACAAGCTCTACTGAACCCTTCTCTAAAGGATTATGCTTGGATGGCGGCTTATGAAATCGTTAAGAAACATCCTCAAGTCTTAAGCATCCTATTGCTTGGAAGCGTAGCTAAAGGGGATGTTAATGAGGAAAGCGATATAGACCTATTGGTTGTTGTTGAAGAGCCTCTCGATCTATCTCAAGAGGAATACGAGCTCTCAATGAAATTTAAGACGCAATTTGAGATAATCGCCATGGACTTAAAGGAGTTCCTAGCCTTAATTCATCTTAAATCTTCCTTGCTCTTCGGGATCTTGGAAAAATACGTAACCCTCTTCGATAGAGCTGGCATCGCAGCCCTTTTAAAAATAGCTATGAAGGAGGTTAGAAGTGCGTGGCATTATGACGAAGGTGAGGAACTGTGGCTGAAAATGAGGAAATAAGAGCTTTCATTAGAAACGCTAAAGAACAATTGATAGATGCGGAGATAAGCCTACGCGAGGAACGATACCATTTATCCTTTCTGTGCAGTTCATTGAGCGCGGAAAATATTACTTCCGCGTTGATCATAGCGCTCGGTGGTAGGACCAGCAAGAAACATAACAATTGGATGATCCTCATACGTCTAGCAAGCATGAATGAGGAAATCAAACCGAAAGTCCTCGAAATCTCTAGAATGCTTCATGAACTTGAGCCACATATTCCAAAGCTTTTACGCTATCCGTTTCGCTACGATCAAAGATGGATCATCCCGCCGGAATATTATACAAGGGAAATGGCACAGCGAGCCTTAGAAAAAGCTAAGCAAATATCGAAGCTAACTCAAGAATGCATGGAAAAATTGAGTTGAAAGTCTAACGTAAAGGGTCTATGGAGGGTGTGGTTTGGAATACAACGCCGATTTGAACGGCGCCATAAACGTAACCAAACTCCATTAGAGGCGAAGGACTTCCTTAAAGCGAGTAAGAGAGCCTTTTGAAGAGATACAAAGTTAAAGTTATTATATTGGGCTGGCTAGACTGCTGTAGGGAAGTTGATGGAACTCAAGCTGATCTTAGGCTTATTGGGCGTTATACTCTCTGTAGTGATTTCCACGGTATCCTTAGCCTACTAGCTTGACAGGGGATTGGCTGAGCTTGGAGTCGACATCAGGGACGTTAAGAAGGGCATCTCTAGGCTTGGATTGGCGATAACTGAGTCGAGTAGGGCGATTCTGGAACTCTTATTCCTTAAGAAAGTCGTAGCTAGGGAGGAGGCTGAATATGCTCTGAGAAGGATGGAGGCAATAATGTCTATGGCCTCTGCCAACCCAGCTAAGGAGGAGTTGAATTTAGTTAAGAGAATAGCTTTCTAAAAGCCTTGACGAGCTGACGCTTGAGGATGTAGATAGAATCTACGAGTTGGCTTTAAAGTGGTGGAAGGAGGAGTTTGACGACAGGGAGCTCGCAATCGCCCTTTTAGTGCCTTACGTTAGGAATTACATTCTATCTAGGAAGGGTACACAACGGCTCTCCGATGAAGCTTGACCCACCTTCACCTACCATAGCCGCTCCTGCTGGAAGCTTATCCCCATAAGCTCCCTTGCGAGCAGACCTTTGATTTCATCCTCTGCACCAGTGTGCTTCACTACGCTGATGCCGAGGTCGTCCTCAAGGGGTTCTTTAAGTGCTTCGACCAAGCGGGAGCCCGATCTCGGGCTACTTGATCATTCACCAAAAGATGGCTAAGGATTCGTGCAGAAGCTAGAGGAGGCGCTCTCCCCGGCTCATAGTTCTAAATAGGCTTAAATGGGCTTTCATTTACTTCCCTTTCGGCCGATGAAGGAGTTTATCCTAAGGCGATGCGGATGGA
>WUQV01000316.1 GCA_009889585.1 Candidatus Bathyarchaeota archaeon
GAGCATATTGAAAGCGAGTTCCCATATGGCGTAACGGCTGATGGAGGCATAATAAGCAATGCTATCGATATGGCTAAGTACGTTTCGATGTACATAGGGAGGGGCGAGTTGAATGGCGTTAGGATCGTTAGCAAGGAAAGCGTAGAGGAGATGGAGGAGCCTAAGGCGAGGCTGCCTTATGAAGTGTTAGGCGAAGAATCGTATGGATATGGGCTGGCGATATCCCCTAACTTCTTCAAAAGGAAGATGATCGGGCACTCAGGCTCCGTATTGGTTTACACGGCGTTCATGGGTTATGTCCCTAGCGAAACATTAGGCGTAATCGTCTTAGCCAACCCGTCTAAGTACCCGTTGTCCTACATCGGAATGTACGCCCTCGCCTTGGCTATCGGCGAGAAGCCGGAGGAGCTGCCGTTCGTAAGGCTTGAAAGGGCTTTCTCAAGGCTTAAGGGCGTTTACGAGACCTACATGGGGACGTTTAAGCTCATCGTCGAGGAAAAAGGCGGAGCCCTTTTCATAACGTATAGGGATAAGCACACGGAGCTTTCGATGCCCCTCGTCCCGGAGGAGATAAGGGAGGATTACGCTAGGTTTTACACGCTGTCGGCTGGCTGGAAGGTTTACGCCGAATTCTTCGTTAAGGATGGCGAAGCGACCTTACTTTATGAAAGGTATAAGCTGATCAAGAGAAGCCCTTAATCCCTCAAAGGGAGTCCTACTTTAAATGAAGAGCTCCAATGGCCGCACGTTCGACTCCATCCAACGAACATCATGTAAACTCTTGTAAATAAGATTACAACTATAAACACGATAACCATCAGGGGCGTAGACGAAGGCATCTTTAAGAGGTTTAAGGCGAAGGCCGTGAAGGAAGGCATGAAGCTTGGCGAAGCGCTAACTCAAGCTATGGAACTGTGGATTAAGCAGAGGAGCGTCAAGCCAAAGGCTAGCATCCTTGACGTAAAGTCCTTCGATTGGGGGTTGGGAAACTGCTTTTAGCTAGCATTAAGCTTATTAACTGAACATGACTTCAATAACTTCGATGCTTGAGAAACTATAACGACGTTGTAAGGCGGTTGAACGTGCGATTAGAAACTGTTAAGCTTACAGCGAGCCTCAAGGTCAACGGGTCCTTAAGCTTGGAGCCTCTATTCTCAACCTATCGAGAGGTTCTATGCATCCTTTTGGACTACGCCCACAGCAAGGCTATAACGAGCTTCAAGCGCTTAAAATCCGAGAAATACCATGAGATGAGGGCTCGCTACCCCAGTCTGCCATCTCACTACATTTATACGGCTTGCCAAATGGCCTGCTCGATATACAAAAGCTTTAGGAAGCTC
>WUQV01000317.1 GCA_009889585.1 Candidatus Bathyarchaeota archaeon
GGCGGAGACGGAAGGCCTTCTGTTAGACCCCGTGTACACAGGGGTTGCGATGAATGGGCTCGTCGAGTTGACGCGAAGGGGTTACTTCAGGGGAAGCGAGGTTGTCTTCCTTCACACGGGCGGGACGCCGTTGATATTCGAGTATAAGCGGGTTTTCCAACCGACAGCAACATAAGGTAGAAGGGTTCTAGAAGGGCGTAAGGCGAATCAACTGCTTCATATAGTGGCTAACTAAATATCGGCTTACGCAAAGTATTTCCCTAATCCTATGATGATCATGGAGGAACTTGACTGGTTTATGCAAGAACTTCAAGAAGCTTAAAAGTTGAATAGGAGGTCCCATAGTTTACCCTTTAGAAAGGCTTTAGACGCATTAGAATATAAGGCTAATATCAAGGGATGGAGGTTAGATGTTTAACGAAGGAGGAGACTAAGAATACTTCCAAGACTTGTCATAAATGTAGACGATATGCCCACAAGATGTTAAACTTATAGTTTTAAATATAGAAAGCGTTGGTTAGAATACGATAGAGATCTAAACGCATTTATCAATATGGCTTATAGGGTAATAGTGAGCTCCCTTAAACTATCGAATGAGGCTGAAAGCGTAAAGCTTCAGTTAAACAATAAGAAGCTCCTTACTTTGGTAAGGGAGCAACTCGCGCTCATTAAGCGTACTCGTAAAGGAACGTAACCATCGACTTCTCGAAATCCCTTATCCCTTTAACGACGAAGTACTCGTTAGGTGAATGAGCCCTTCCGCCATGTCCCAACCCGCCGCAAACGAACGGAAGGCTTAAGGGCGGTTGATTAAATACGTAAAACGGCGCCGAGCCGCCAGTCCTAGGCCATACCTCTGGTTCATAACCATGTAGCCTATACGTGCGTATCATAGCCCTTACGACTTCCTCGTTTATCGACGTTTGAGACCATGGATAGCGATCGTGCACTTCCACCCTTAAATCGCTAAACCCTTGCTTCTCCAAATGCCTTAAGAGCTTTTGAACTATTTCATCAACTTGCATATTCGGAACAAGCCTTATGTCTATTTTAGCCTTAGCTACATGAGGAAGGACGGTCTTAGTGCCTAATCCTACATAACCAGCGCATATGCCATCTATGTTTAGCGTTGGCGAATATAAATAACGCTTTATAAGATCGATTCCATGTAAATCATCAGTAAACCTTAAGACTTCTATCTCGCGCCTTATTGCATCTTCATCAAACGTTTTCTCAAGTTTATTAAGGAGCTCCTCCTCTTCAAGGCTTGGCAGGCTTACGTTTTCATAAAATCCTTCTATAGCCACTTTACCATCAGGAGTTTTTAACGTACTTAAAGCCCATATCAATCGCCATACAGGGCTATCTACCCATGCCGCATTTGCTGAA
>WUQV01000318.1 GCA_009889585.1 Candidatus Bathyarchaeota archaeon
AGCTATCATGAGGAGGCTCCTGAGTTGAGCGTTGAAGTCATTAGAATGCCATAAATAAGCTTAAGGAGATATCTAGGGTTAAGAAGGCAGAGTTTCTATCCGATTGGAAGCTTAATAATTCGGCATTATGGCTTCTTTATACTACAATTCAAGGCTGTATTGATATGGCTATGCATGTGATATCTTTAAAATCGCTACGTACCCCTGAGAGTTATTCTGATGCATTTTACGTTTTAGCTGAAGCTGGAATTCTAAACTCAAGTGAAGCTGAGGAGTTCGCTGATATGGCAAGATTTAGGAACGTCCTTGCACATACTTACGCTCGAGTGAACTTGGAAATAGTATATCGCATCTTACAGGAGAAGCTTAATAACATCGAAAAACTTTATAAAAGGCTTCTAAAAGAGCTCATTTGATAGTCGAAATCGTCGCTTATTCATGGAACATATTAAAGGGAGGCTGTTCAACCGCTGCGACAGCGTCTCCATCATCCGCTTGAATTAGCTAAAACTCACGCGGCTTCTATAAGTTTAACAAACCTCAGCGGCATGCATCTCCAATACCTTTAAGTCAACATGACTTTGGCAATCGTTTAATGTTAAGCGTCAAAAACACGTTGAGGGATTCACGTTACTACTTTTCAGTGGAGCATGGAAGGGCATCGAAGCTAAGTTGAGAAAACAATTTAAAACATGATTCAACTTTCGCACTTTAATAGATCGGTTGCTATGAAGAAGGTTGAATAGACCATGTAAGGCTAACTTAGCTTTTCAGAGGCTATGCAAGAGCTTTCAAGAACTACATGAAAGTTGACGTTGAGGGTTGGATTAGAAGTTCGCTAAGCCTTTAAGGCTAGCAATTGGGGGTTGAGGAAGGTTGAGTGGACGCTCGCATGAAAAAGGCCGTTGATGATGAGCCCATTCGTAAGCTTATGCAGCCAACGCCCTAGTTTAGAGGTTTTCTTGACGATGATGGCCCTCGGCTTCATGGATCCTAAAGAGGTTGAGGAGGAAGAAGCTACTTTATTGGCGCGGGGTGCGGGATTCGAACCCGCGCGGCCTTCCGGCCACAGGCTTAGCAGGCCTGCCCCCTACCAGGCTAGGGCAACCCCGCGATTATCTCCAACTCCTTCTCCTAGAATCCTGGCTCCTTCCTTTATACATAGAGATACCAGCTTATAAAATGGTTTATAAAACGGCTTATGATATGGTTTTAAACTTCTTCCAAACCTCTAGGAACAACCATAGGAGCCGTCCTCTCGGCTAAAGGACGATGTTAGCTAACATTCAGCGCATGGTTACGAGGTGGATGGCTCGAAAGCAATATTTTTAAATAGAAATTACTTCTAAACCATGATAAAATTGAGGGGTGAAGGACGAGAAAGCAAGAATGAAACTATTCATAATGTGACTGTAGAAGATCTCATTAAGGATGCGGAAGACTTGCTTATAAAGGCGATAAATGAAGTTCCAATTAACTTAAGGGATGCGGCAGAAAAAGCATGGGGAGCAACGGTTAAAGTTGCTGAAGCAATAGTTTTAGCGAAGACGGGCGAAGTCCCCCACCCTGAGGTGAGGACGAGGAAGTTGAAGGAATTGAGGTACGTTCAAGAGATGAAGGAATTCCTTAATGGGTACTTCAGTAGGATGGGGTTCCTTCATGGGGAGTGCTTCTATGGAGGGAAGTGCGAACCAAGGGAGGCAGTTATTGAGGATATAGTAGGGACGCGTTATGATATTATCGAAAGGGGGAAGAGGATCGTAGGCATGAAGTAAGTTCTTTTAATCCACTTTCGAGGTGAAACTTGAATTTATGATTTCCTTTTCTTAAAGGCTTTCAATCCCCCTTGATATTAAGCAAAGGCTAAAGCCGCAGCAGCCGTGTTTAATAGCCCATCGTTTTCGATTCTTCCTTGAGATGAGACCAGCGGGCACGATGAATGGTTCTTAAAACTTTTTATACTTAGATTTAAAATTACTTATTGGGCGTATCTATGGTTAAGGTTAGCGATAAAGTTAGGATATTTAGCTGCAAAAAATGCGTTGTAGTGGAGGCTTTATTTAATACTGGATCTGGTAGGAGCTACGTTAGTGATCGTATAGCTCAAGAGCTAGGTTACGAGCTTTATGATAAACCGAGGAGGGTACAACTTGCTGTCAAG
>WUQV01000319.1 GCA_009889585.1 Candidatus Bathyarchaeota archaeon
ATGGTGGAAGCTGCACTTCCATAGCTTAAAGGGATGAGGCATATAGCATGATGGAACCGAAGATCGTCGGATTCTTATGCAACTGGTGTAGTTATGCTGGCGCTGATATGGCTGGAACTAGCCGATTCTCTTACCCACCCAACATTAGGATAATTCGTGTTATGTGCAGTGGTAGGGTGGAACCAGCCTTTATACTTAGGGCATTTGAAAGAGGTGCGGATGGCGTCCTAGTTGCTGGCTGTCACCCTGGGGACTGCCATTACAGGTCCGGGAACTTACATGCTGAGAAGAGGGTTGAAAAGGTTAAGAGGCTTCTAGACTTGCTAGGGATAGGCTCTGATAGGCTGCGTTTAGAATGGATTTCTGCAGCTGAAGGGGGGAAGTTCGCTTCAGTCGTTAAGGACTTCACTGAAAAACTGCTAAGCAAGGGGCCTACGCCGATTAGTAGAGAACTTGAAGTTATCCCTCCTAAGGAGTCCATTTACGATATCTTAAAGCGAACGAAGGCCATTTTCTGCCAAGAATGCGGCAAATGTTCAAGCAGTTGCCCGATAACGAGGCTTAACCCGCTGTATTCCCCACGCTTAGCTGTAGAAAAGGCCTTAATGGAGCTTGAGGATGCCCTCTTGACCGATAAATGCTTATGGTCATGCTTAACATGTTATTTATGCCGTTTAAGGTGCCCATTAGACATCAAATATGACGAGCTGGTTCAGGCCTGTAGGGCTAAGGCGGCATCAAGCGGTATTTTCGGCGATTGTGCTCATGAAGGTATGCTATTTTCCCTTTCGAGATTAATGGCAAACCTTGAGGTGAAACAGAGTCGCTTAAGCTGGGTTCCGCAGGAGGCCGAGATCGCTAAGACTGGAGACGTCCTGTACTTCGTCGGCTGCTTACCGTACTTTGACATAGTCTTTGAAGACATCGGCGTGAAAAGCACTGAAATAGCTCAAAGCATGCTAAAGATCATGAACGCCGCTGGAATGAAGCCCGTCCTATTGGAAGATGAAACGTGTTGCGGTCACGACCTCCTCTTTGCAGGATATAGAAGGAGCTTCGAGAAGTTGGCGAAGATTAACGTAACTGCGATTGAGGAAAGCGGAGCATCCACTGTCGTGATGACATGTCCAGAATGCTATCGAACTTTTAAAGTGGAGTATGCTGAACTATTCGGCGAGCTTAAGTTTGAGGTGTTACATGCGTCAGAGTTCATTATGAATTTAATCAACGATGGTAAGATCAAGTTTGAGAAAAAGCCAGTTAAGAAGGTCTCCTATCAAGACCCATGTAGGCTCGGCAGGCACATGGGCGTTTACGATCCCCCACGAAAGGTCGTGACGAGCATCCCAGGCCTGGAGCTCGTTGAGATGGAAAGGAGTAGGGAGAACGCCCTTTGCTGTGGCGTCAACGCATGGATGGGATGCGGCATACACTCTAAACGAATGCAGATAGAACGGTTGGCGGAGGCGAAGGGCACGGGAGCCGAACTGTTGGTGACAGCATGTCCAAAGTGTCAGATACACCTAAACTGCGCCTTAAGTGAGAAATTGCCCGTGGAAAGGGAGGAGGTAGAAATAGAGATATGCGACCTCTCCGTCCTAGTGGCGAAAGCGCTCGACTTGAAACCACGTAGTAGGGGATCGTAAAAATGGGTGAGAAAGCCTCGGTCCTAGTCATAGGCGGTGGAATTGCTGGGATACAAGCATCCTTAGATCTTGCAGGGCGAGGCTTTCAGGTTTACCTCTTAGAGGAGTCGCCAACTATAGGGGGGAGGATGGCTCAATTAGATAAGACGTTTCCTACAATGGACTGCTCCATATGCATCTTAGCTCCTAAAATGATGGAGTGTTATCGCCATCCAAATATAAAGTTGCTTACATATTGTGAGCTTAAGGAGGTTAAGGGGATTGTTGGCGATTTCAATGTGAAGGTGCTTCAAAAGCCTAGATACGTAGACGAAGTGAAATGCACTGGTTGCGGTGTATGTGCTGAACATTGCCCGATTGAAGTTCCTAATGAATTTGACATGGCGTTAGGCATACGTAAGGCAATTTACATGCCGATGCCTCAAGCGGTGCCTAGATGTATGACTATTGATAAAGAAAATTGCATCAAGTGTGGGCTTTGCGCTAAAGTGTGCAGGGCTGGAGCTGTTGATCTTCAACAACAGCCGAAGGAGATGGACTTGAACGTTGGTGCCATAATTATTGCAACAGGTTTCGATCAATATGATCCAAGAGAGATAGTTGAATATGGTTATAAAAGGTATGAAAATGTCCTAACGGCGTTGGAGTTCGAGCGATGGATATGTGCTTCCGGTCCTGTTGGAGGGCACCTCATAAGGCCAGCGGATGGCATCATACCTAAAAGGATAGCCTTCATTCAATGCGTCGGCTCTAGAGGTTTGAAGTTCGGCTCTCCGTTCTGTTCGAGCGTATGCTGCATGTATGCCACAAAAGAGGCATTAATAATTAAAATGCATGCACCGGACGTTCAGGTTTACATCTTCTATAATGAGCTGAGGGCGTTTGGAAAGGGCTTTCAGGAATTCGTTAACCGAGCTAGAAATGAATACGAGGTAAAATACATAAGGGGCCGACCGGGCGAGATAAAGGAAGATCCGAAGAAGAGTTTAACTATATGGTATGATGATACGTTCACAAGGGAGATTAAATCACTTACTGATGTGGATTTAGTGGTGTTATGTCCAGCCTTAATTCCACGAGAAGGTAATAAAAGGTTGGCTGAAATCATAGGTGTTGAACTTGATGAATACGGCTTCTTTAAGGTCAAGCATCCATTGTTCGCTCCGGTTGATACTACAATCCCGGGGGTCTTCGTATGCGGATATTGTCAATCTCCGAAGGATATCCCAGATTCGGTGGCGCAGGCGAGCGCCGCGGCTGCTAGGGCAGCTGAGATGTTAGCACAAGTACGCCGTTAAGGAGGGATGGGTAATACGATGGCTCAACAAAAGGAGAAGCCGAGGGTAGGAGTCTTCGTTTGCCATTGTGGCATAAACATAGGCGGCTTTGTTAACGTCCCTCAAGTCGTCAGGTACGCTCGAACGTTACCAAATGTAGTTCATGCTGAGGAGAACATCTACACTTGTTCTGCTGAAGGAATAGCCTCGATCAAGGAGGCCATAAAAGAGCACGACTTAAATCGAGTCGTAGTCGCTTCATGTACGCCGAGAACTCATGAGCCGCTGTTTCGCGGGGCGTGTGCAGATGCGGGCTTAAACCCCTACTTGTTCGAGTTGGCCAACATCCGCGAACATTGTTCATGGGTTCACATGCGTGAGCCGGATAAGGCCACTGAAAAGGCAAAGGACTTGGTTAGAATGGCTGTGGCAAGGGTTTCGCTGCTTGAACCACAAGAGGAACCGGAGATAGATGTTATGCCTACCGCTTTAGTCATCGGCGGTGGCATATCAGGGATGACATCTGCCCTTTGCTTAGCTGGTCAAGGCTTCAAAGTTTACTTGGTTGAAAGGAAGCCTGAATTAGGGGGAATGCTGAAGAAAATCTATAGGTTATATCCAACAGGTGAGGAAGCATCAAGGGTCATAGGAGACTATGTTAATGCAGTGATGGGTCATAAAAACATAGTCGTGTTAACGTCCGCCAATATAAAAGATGTTAAAGGTTATATCGGTAACTTCGAAGTTACTGTCCTCAAAGAGGGTGAGGAAATTAAGCTCAAGATTGGCACGATCATCGTTGCAACAGGTGCGATAGAATTCAAGCCAGTAGGCCTATATGGTTATGGAAGGTATGATAGGGTCCTTACGCAAGTAGAGCTAGAGGAGATTCTTAAAGGCGGGAAATCAGCTATTGATAAGCGATTCTTCAAACTACAAAGGGTCGTCATGATTCAATGCGTTGGATCTAGGGAGGAAAGGCCGCCTAGAGCCTATTGTTCGAGGATCTGTTGTATGGTAGCCATTAAGAACGCAATGATAATAAAGGAGTGGTACCCAGACTCTGACGTTTACGTCGTATATCAAGATATGCAGACATATGGAAAGGAGTATGAGGAATATCATCGAAGGGCTCGTGAGGCTGGCATAAGGTTCGTAAGTTACACCAAGGGAAGCCCGCCGGAAGTCACGGCCCTTCCAAATGGGAGGCTTAAGGTCGTCGTTTATCATGCCCTCTTAGGTATAAGGAGGGAGCTCGACTGTGACCTCGTCGTACTTTCTACACCACTTATACCATATGAAGATGCGAAGGAGCTCTCGAAGATGCTTAAAGTTCCGTTAGGACAGGATGGATTCTTCTTCGAGGCGCACGTTAAGCTTCGTCCGATAGACTTTGCAACGGACGGCATATACGTTTGTGGTACGGCTCATAGCCCCAAAGATGTAGGCGAAAGCGTATCCCAAGCCCTAGGGGTTGCCTCCAGGGCTGCCATTCCAATGGCCGTTAAGCGCCTACGTGCGGAGGCAATAACGTCCGTTGTGGATGAAAGCCTCTGTAGCGGCTGTGGAACTTGCATAAGGATCTGTCCATATGGCGCCATACAGAAGGATGAAAGAGGCATCGCTAAGGTAATAGAGGTCATGTGTAAGGGATGTGGAACTTGTGGAGCGAGCTGTCCAGAGAGGGCTATTTCAATGAGACATTTTAAAGATGAACAAATTATCGCTCAAATACATGCCATACTTAGGAGGGTAGCTGCATGACGTTTGAGCCAACGATTATAGCATTCTTATGCAATTGGTGTTCCTATGCTGGCGCCGATTTAGCTGGCGTTAGCAGATTTAGCTATCCGACCAGCATTCGGGCGATACGTGTAATGTGTAGTGGAAGGGTTGATCCAGCCCTCGTTTTAGAGGCATTTATCAACGGAGCAGATGGCGTCTTCGTAATGGGTTGTCACTTAGGCGACTGCCATTACTTAATAGGGAATTTTTATGCTCAACGTAAGATTAAGATGTTGAAGAAGTTGATAGCGCTAACCGGTTTAGAGCCAGAGCGCTTACGCCTCGAATGGGTATCTGCTTCAGAGGGAGCGCGATTTGCAGAGCTCGTTAAGGACTTTACAAATCAGATGAAGGCCTTAGGTCCATCTCCTGTGGCTGGGGAGAAGCCAGATCCGAATATATTGGAGAACTTATTGGCAGCTAAGGCTGCAGTTGAAGATTTCAGGTTGAGGGTGTTAGTAGGTAGGGAGGGAGAAATGGTGGATGAGGGAAACGTATATGGGGAGAAGGTTTCGCAAGAGGAGTTCGATGAGATCATGGATGAAGCTATCGCCGCCGAGTACATCCGCAATAAGATGTACATCATGCTGAAGAAGGTACCTCAATCCGTTAAGGAGTTATCCAAGCGTTTAAATATAGACCCAAGAAATGTGTTACGCCACATAGTGATCTTAAGGCAAAGGGGCATGGTTGCCATGGCTAAGGTTGAGGGAACGACTCCGTTATGGGCTGCGTTAGAGGTGGGAGGGCGATGAGTGAAAAGGTAGGGGCGGTGCTCGTCGTCGGCGGTGGAGTAGCAGGAGTGCAAGCCTCCCTCGACTTAGCCGAATCGGGGTTCAGGGTCTACCTGTTGGATACGGCGCCTGGCATAGGCGGTACGATGGCTCAGTTGGATAAGACGTTCCCGACGATGGATTGTTCGATATGCATTTTAGCGCCTAAGCTGGTGGAGGCCGGGAGGCATCCGAACATTTACCTCGTCATGAATGCTGAGGTAAGGAAAGTTGATGGCGAACCTGGCAATTTCAAAGTCACTATAGCAAGGAGGGCGAGATATGTAAATTCAGAGAAGTGTACAGGTTGTGGTGTTTGTGCTAGAAAATGCCCAGTTGAAGCTATTGATGAGTTTAATCAAGGCTTAAGTGATAGAAGTGGCATTTTTGTTTACTACTTACAAGCAGTTCCACGCATTTTTATGATTGATCGTAAGAAATGCATTGGATGTGGCACATGTCAAGAGGTATGTAAAGCAGGTGCTGTTATGTATGATGATAAAGATGAAGAAGTGATCTTAAACGTTGGCTCTATAATATTAGCGCCGGGCTTTGAAGAGTTTGACCCTAGGTTAAAGAGCGAATATGGCTATGGACGATATCCAAATGTGATATCGAGTATAGAGTATGAGCGAATCTTAAGCGCATCAGGTCCTTATGGTGGATTGGTTTTACGTCCATCTGATGGTGAAATCCCACGAAAGATAGCGTTCATTCAATGCGTAGGCTCGCGTGATGTTGAAGTGGGGAATCCTTATTGTTCTTCCGCTTGTTGTATGTATGCCATTAAGGAGGCGATTATAACAAAGGAACATGCTCCAGGCGTTGAATGTACTATCTTCTTCATGGATATACGAGCATATGGTAAGGAGTTTGACGC
>WUQV01000320.1 GCA_009889585.1 Candidatus Bathyarchaeota archaeon
GTGACTTGCTTGATAATGTGAGGAGTTACTTCGATGATGCTCAATATTATTTCAACGAGGGCAAGTTTGAAGTAGGGTTGGCATCCATCGCTTATTGTGAGGGCTTGCTTGATGCCTTGCGATTGCTTAAAATAGTAGAGTTCTCTTGGTGATTCCAACGATTGATGCATGTATTAGATGGTAGAGATAAACGGCTAGAGTTATTATCAAAGCCATAATTAGTAATAGAACTGCGGTTAAGGCAATGTAAACGTAATAAAGCCTCTTAAGGCTCAGATGCAAGTAAACTTCTCTTCGTTTGATCTATTTAATGCTTTCGCTTTTGATAACGTTGGATGCTCTTCCTAAGGCGTGCGATTTAAATACCTCTTTAACGTTGGCGTTAACGCATGATGTTCGACGTAGCGCTTCCATCGGTCCTCTTCCTCTTCAGCGCGGCCTCCATCGCCTTATGCTCGAAACTAAAGTGGAGGATTAAGCGCCTTGGCGGCCAAGAGGTCAAGGCCCGAGACGTAGCCTTGTTCGCCGCCTTCCTAGGGGTTACGATCTCCGTGATGGCGTATGTACATCGCCTAGTGCTAACGGCCTTGTTCTTAACCGCTCTTTCCATAACGACGTTCGTATTGACTTACGCCTTAGTGCCGAGGCGATCCATCGCCCTCTTGCCGCCGGCGGCGATGTTAACGCTTTACTTTGCCTTCAGAGGCACGGATTTATGGAGCCTTTATTTGTCGAACGCCTTTGCCATCGCCCTCGCCCTATTGATTACGGTATACCTTGGGTCTTTGCTCAAGTGGAGGTCTGCGATGGCTCTCGTCGCGCTTTTCACGGCCGTGGATGTCGTACAAGTCTTCATCACCGGACATATGGTGGCTGTCGCTCACGCCGTAATAGAAGCCGAACTCCCCTTGCTCATCAAGATGCCGATCATCCCGTTCGTTAGGACCGAGTATGGCTTTCGATCGGTAGCATTAGGCGCAGGCGACTTGCTCTTCGCCGGGCTCTTAAGCGCTAAAAGCTTCGAAAGGTTCAGGAGGACGGCCTTGCTCTCCACGGTAGGCATCGCCATCTCCTTCTTCGCGTTCGAAGCGCTCATGTTAACTTACGGCGTAGCAGCTTTACCTGGTACGTTGCCTATCCTCTGCGGATGGTTTCCATTCGCTCTCGTAAAGGAAGCGAAGCGTAAGGCTGCTCATAACTCTTATAATTAAGTTCGATCTTAAGGCGGTACAAGATGAAACGCTATGGGCCATAGGAGGAAGCACGCCCCGAAACGCGGTTCCTTAGCGTTCTTGCCTAGAGGACGTGCTTCCTCGTCGATCGGGAGGATCAGATACTGGCCTGACGTTGAAGAAGGCCCGACGCTCTTAGGGTTCATGGGCTACAAGGCAGGGGTCGTTAACGTATTCCTTATCGACGACGAGCCTAGCTCGTTAACGTTCGGAAAGGAGGTCGCTAGGGCCGCTACAGTGATCGAAGCCCCGCCGATCCTCGTCTGCGGCATACGAGCGTACGCGAAGGACGAAAGCGGCTTGAAGGCCCTCTCTGAGGTTTGGATGAAAGACCCTCCGAAGGACTTAGGGCGAGTCCTCACGTTGCCCGAGGGATTTAATCAAGAGGAGGGCCTAAGGGAATTGGAGGAGAACTTAACGAAAACGGTCGAGTTTCGAGCGATTGCCATCACTCAACCGAGGTCGACGAATACGCCGAAGAAAAAGCCTGACGTTATGGAGATTAAGGTTGGAGGGGGCGCTTTAGAGGATCAATTCGATTACGTAAAGGGATTGCTCGGGAGGGCGGTGAGCATCGAAGAAGTCTTTAAGGAGGGCCAATTCGTCGACGTAATAGCCATAACGAAGGGGAAGGGATTCCAAGGACCTGTGAAAAGGTGGGGCGTTAGGATATTACAAGATAAGTCCCGTAAGACCAAGCGAGGGGTAGCGGCGTTAGGTCCTTGGCATCCAGCTCGCGTGATGTACAGCGTCCCTAGAGCCGGGCAGATGGGCTACCATCAAAGGACCGAGTACAACAAGCGAATCCTAAAGATGGGCAAAGACGGCGGAGAAATGACGCCTAAGGGAGGGTTCGTACGTTACGGGGTCGTCAGAGGCCCTTACGTCCTGTTGGAAGGTAGCACGCCAGGCCCTAAGAAGCGCTTGATAAAGCTTCGACATCCATCGCGGCCGCCTAAGCGAGCTTCCGAGAGGCCGCCGACTATCACTCATATATCCTTAGGGTCGCAACAGGGGAAGTAATCGATCTAAGGAGTTCGCGAAATAATGCTACAAAGGCAACAGCCTATTAGCCTAAGCTCATCAGGATCAAGTCGTAAGGCAGGCCTTTACATTATCTTTGAATTTCGCTATTAAACTCCCGTTTGTATCGACTAGAGATAAAACTGGAGACTACTCGTCTTTATTTCTAATTCTCTTTAATATAGAGAAGGTAGTTCGCTCTTAACGGCCCTCTCGCCACCGACGACGCTCGCCCTTTACGCAATAACGAGCGTTACGCAAAGGATGAAGTCGTCTGACTAAAGAGTAATATAATTCCTTCGTTCACGGATAAAGCGAAACCACTCGTTAAGGATGTGAAGGGCTTGGAGAAGGCCGCCGTAAGGGTCTTCAACTTAAGAGGCGAGGCGGTAGGCGAGGTTTCGCTATCATCCGTCTTTAAGACGCCGATTCGAGAGGGCCTCATCAAAAGGGTCGTCGTAGCCCTTCAATCACATAGGTTTCAACCTCAAGGAAGGGATCGAATGGCTGGCAAGAGGACGACAGCTGAGTCGTGGGGGGTTGGTCACGGCAGGTCGAGGGTGCCTAGGGTTAAAGGGACCGATCGAGCGGCATTCGCCCCAGGGACTGTAGGCGGAAGGATCGCTCATCCGCCTACCGTTGAAAAGATAATCCGTAAAGAGGTTCCTAAGAAGGAGAGAAGGCTCGCCATCCGCTCGGCCGTAGCTGCTACGGCCCTTAAGGAGGTCGTAGCGAAGCGAGGGCACGTTGTAAATAACGTACTCGAGCTTCCGCTCGTCGTTACCGACGACATCCAACGTTTAACGAGGACGAAGGACGTGAAGGAGGCCTTCGAACGGCTCGGGGTTTGGCCTGACGTTTGCCGCGCCAAGGAAGGTCGAAGGGTTCGATCCGGCAAGGGTAAGATGCGAGGCCGTAAGTATAAGCGAGCGGTCGGACCCCTCTTAGTGATAATGGAGGATCAAGGCATCGTTAAGGCCTCGAGGAACCTGCCGGGCGTTAACGTCGTAAACGTCAAGGATTTAAACGCCGAGCTTTTAGCGCCAGGGGCCCGCTTGGGCAGGTTGACGATTTGGGCTCGATCGGCTTTCGAGAAGGTGGACGAGCTCTTCGGAGGGGATTAAAACGAGCTCGCATGAAATAGTCCTTTACCCCTTGATGACGGAGGCCGCTAGCAAGATGATAGAAGCCGAGAACAAGCTCGTATTCATAGTGAGCGCTAATGCTACGAAGAAGGATGTTAAGAAGGCCGTCGAAGAGCTTTACGAGGTGAAGGTTGAGAAGGTCAACCTATTGATCACGTCGGACGGAAGGAAGAAGGCGTTCGTTAAGCTCCGCCAAGGATATAAGGCGGCCGACGTTGCCGTTAAGCTCGGCATACTTTAGCGAATCTTGGTGAAGAAGCCTTGGGCAAGAGGATACGAGCGCAAAGGAGGGGTCGAGGCTCTTCGACTTGGCGCGCCCATACGTTCAGAAGGGTAGCGCCAGCTAAGTACCCACCGATCTCCTTAGGAGAGCTGAAGGGGGCCCTTAAGGCCGATGTCGTAGAGCTAGTTCACGACCCAGGAAGGGGCGCTCCATTAGCCGCCTTAAGGCTGGAGACCTCCGAGGAGTTCTACACTTTAGCGCCTGAAGGCGTTCATGAAGGACAAACGATTTGGGTCGGCAGCAAGGCCCCTGTCGAAGTAGGTAACGTCTTGCCATTAGGCGACATACCGGAGGGGACGGTCGTATGTAACATCGAGAGGTCGCCTGGTGATGGCGGGGAATTGGCTCGTTCGTCAGGGGCGTATGCAACCATCATCGCTCATACGCCAGAGGGAACGGTCGTTAGTCTACCGTCTGGGAAGTCCCTTTGCCTTAACGACTTATGTAGGGCGACGATAGGCATCGTCTCAGGATCCGGAAGGACGGATAAGCCCTTCTTAAAGGCTGGGGCGAAGTACCATTTGATGAAAGCCAAGGGAAAGAAGTACCCGAGGACTAGGGGTCGGGCGATGGTCGCAGCAGCCCATCCTTACGGAAGTAGCAAGAGGAGCGCGAGGAAGGTTACGACCGTCTCACGCCATGCCCCGCCGGGACAAAAGGTAGGCCTCATCGCCGCTAGGCGGGCTGGTCGAAGGGGAAAACGCAAACGAGAAAGGAAGTGAGGAGTTAAGCGAAAAGAAACAACTTCTTAAAGGGTTTTTAACCCTATGAACTACCCCTCCCTATCGAAAGGGGCTTCCTGCTTCAAAGACGACCTGCGGCGTCTCCACAGGCTTGAACTCGGGCCGTCCCAGCCCTACTTCGTCCGTCCGGCGATCCCCTCGGCTTTACGGCATGCAGGGCTACCGGACGAGGTGCGCATGCCGACCTCATGCCTACAAGTTGGCGAATCGATGTATAAGCGCATCGGCTTTCGTCCCCTCCCTCACGGAAGGGGGCTTCTTACCGATGTGGTTAAATGATTAATGCCTAAAATGCCTAAAATTGTTTGAACGTAAGTGAGTTAAAAGCGCGCTTAGAAAACTTAAACAAAGGTTTAAGTCCTTGCAGAAGATCTTTTATCGGAGCGGGTTTATGCGTAAGTTCATGCCCAAACCCGATGATCAACCCGTGATTACACCTAAGAGATTTTTGCGCGATATTGACTTTAGAATGCCCTCTGGAAGGGTTCTCGCAGTGTTTACAGATAGAGCTTTTGAAGAATGCAATAGTGTTTTAAGCGATAAGACAGAGATCAAGATATCCGCTATTCGTAAGTTATTAAGGGGAAAGTATGACGATTCTGAGATCTTCTGTAGTAAGTTCTACGCTGGTGCTCCCCTAGCGGTGCTAGATTTGGAACTTCATATTGCTCTCGGTGGGGTCTTTTACATAATTATAGGGGAGGCGGGAGCTGTAAACCCAAACGTTAAGATTGGAGACTTAATACTTCCAACATGGGGCCTAAGGGAAGAGGGAACAAGCTATCATTATGCTTCAAATGATTACATTCCAAGACCAAGCTTAGAGCTTCTCGAGAAACTTGAGAGGATCTTAGCGGAAGAAGGAATAAGCTATTTTAAAGGGGGCGTTTGGTCTACGGATGCTGTATTCCTTGAAACGAAAGGTAAAGTTGAAGGGTATAGGAGAATAGGAGTCCTAGCTGTGGACATGGAATCTACAGCGCTAATGACCGTAGCCGAATATAGAAACGTGAAGTTAGCCGTGCTATTAATAGCATCTGATGAACTTTACCATGAAGAGTGGAAGTCTGGCTTCGATTCCAAAGAACTTGATGAAGCTGAGAGA
>WUQV01000321.1 GCA_009889585.1 Candidatus Bathyarchaeota archaeon
ACTCTACTATTTTAAGCAATCGCAAGGCATCAAGCAAGCCCTCACAATAAGCGATGGATGCCAACCCTACTTCAAACTTGCCCTCGTTGAAATAATATTGAGCATCATCGAAGTAACTCCTCACATTATCAAGCAAGTCACACACGATACCTTCATCAATATTAATTGAGCCATGTATCAATATCCTTAACTCATTTAATACTCGTTCGACGCTCTTAATGTACTTATAAGCCATCTCCTTCGCATCGCTCATTTAATCGACCTCATTATAGATTTAGGCGCTCCCGCTAAAACGGCTAAGGCCTCGGCTTCAGTGAAATGAAGATCCCCTGGGAATATCAACGTATGAGGGGGGCCTCCGAAGTCGTAGCTCAAAACGTCCTCTAAAAAGCCTGCCTTAACGACTGGATCGTCTGATCCAGCCCGAGCGATACCAACGACGAGGCTATCCATGGTGATCACGGCCCTTCCCTTACGCCTCTCCAACTCCATCAATATTCTCAATCCGTCATAAATCGTCATATAACGACGTTCGTCAACGCGAATATCCAAGAAGCAAAGCGTATGCAGCCCCAGTCGTTTGTTCCCTTCGATCACGACGTAAGGCGTCTCCGATAAAAAGCCTCCGTCGGGGAAGGGGATGGTCACGCTCCTCCCGAACTTGTAGTTATGCAGCCCCGACAGGCCCATGGCGGCCGATACTATCGAAGCCCCGTGTATGATTCGCGTCCTTAAGCCCATGCGCTTAGCTTGAACCAATAGGGCCACGTGAGTTGTGGCGATAAGGGGATCGCCTGGGACAAGTAAAACGGCCTTACCCGCCTTAGCCGCCTCTAAAAGCGGCCGTCCGCTCCCTTCCTCTAGGATCTCCCTTGAGACGATCGTTATCTCCTTCTTGGCCATTAGCTTTAATCGATTGATAGACAAGCCCGGCATTAGGCTCGTGTAAAGCTCGATGAATATCGAGTCGGCCTTTCGCATCTCCTTTAAGCCGCGGATCGATATGCCTCCTTCGTCGAACAGGCCTAAGCCGATGAAGGTGAGCTCGCCCAAAGAGTCCCTTAAGGCGAAAGGTGAAAGCGATAATTAAGTTACGCGAGCCTTCTTAACGCCATAGTCGAATCGGCGCAACATTTTCGCTTAAACGGTTATATGATGCTTTTAACTATCCTATCGATGGGCCCGCCGTTCCAACGGGGCCCGTATGTTAACGTAAGGGCGTTAACAGGGAAGCTCAGCAAGGTAGAGCGGCGGACTGGCCAAAGGCCAGGCCGAAGCTCTTAACCCGTAGGTCCCGGGTTCGAATCCCGGCGGGCCCGCCACAAATGGAACCTATTGTTTCAAAACCTCCCTTTTCGGCAATAGAAGCTTGAATTTAGCTTATTTGGCAGTTTAAGTCTTTCTGGGAGCTGGCTTTAAATGCAGCCGTCGAACGGCATAATGCTAACGTCCAGTTAGTGATAAATGGGCAATTAATTGGCTTAGTAAGCCGCTATTCTCAGCTATGGCCTTCAGCTGGTACGTAGGTCAGCAAGCACCATTACGTGCATACAGCCCTTCCGTCGTCCTCCCCTCCATTTCGAGATACGTATAAAGCTTTTAAGACGTATGGATCGTACGTTAAGTGCGAAACTTACAGAAGCCCGTGAGCTATTGTGCGTGAGATGTAAAGCTGTAGAGTTAAGCGATTTTCAATATAGAAACAAGGGCTTAACGAGTCTAAGATTGAGCTTAACCCTCCTAAAGTAAGCCTTTAACTGCATAAGAGCCTTAAGTCATTAGAGGCCCGTGACCAAATGTTTTATTCTGC
>WUQV01000322.1 GCA_009889585.1 Candidatus Bathyarchaeota archaeon
CAGCTCGGCTACATCCGTCCTTAACCCGCTGGCGAGCTCCATGATCCTCTTCGTCGAGCCCTCCAGCGAGTCGAGCAAAGATTCGAGCCGTTTGCCGAACAAAAGCTCCAGTAAATCCTCCCGCTTAGCCTCAAAACGGACGATCAAGCCTTTCCCCTCGTCTATGGCGTAGCCCTCGAACGCCTCTGAATTAGTTTTCACGAGAAGGTTTCCGATCCGTTTGTAGCTCACTCTCTTTCACCTTATTCAACGAATAGCTTAAGCGCCTCTGGACAGGCCTCAGATAGAACCTCGTAAAACCTCATCCTAGGTCCTTCGTAAGCCGCCTTAAGCGACTTCTTAACGGCCTCCAAGTAGTCTGGCGGAACGTTTCCGCTCGTCACCTCGTAAATCTTGGCGAACGCCTTAGCCGTATCCTCGGCATCCTTATACGAGGCTATTACCTTTACCACATTTCATCCCCGTTATATTCTTCTAACAAAACCGATATATAAACCTTTTACAATACCGCTGGTGGATCTTAAAGGACGAAAATGTTTAAAAACGCTTAGGGCTCCCTTGCATTTCAAACAGTAGTACTCTGTCATTATGTTCAGTTAGTATAAAAGCAAGGGCGGCTTTAAAATAAAAGCAGGCTGATGAATAGGCATAAAGCCGTTGAAACCAATGCACCAGCCGCAGTATTTTCAGCGTTGTGAGGGTTCTGTCTTAAAGAAACTATTACTCCAGGCAACCCAGCGAAAACGGCGAATATAACGGTAGGTGCCGCTACACCCAATAGCAAAAGGATGAGTATCATTACGTAGGCAGAGAACACGAACGCATAGGCTATCGCCTTGCCCGCTTTAAAGCCGAGCTTCGCTGGTATCGTCCACTTCCCTATCGCTACATCGGATTTAACGTCCGGAAGGCTATCCACGACCTTGGAGCCGAATATCAAAAGCCAAAGTATTCCGGCTAATACGGCTATTTCAATCGGTATGAACCTAGCGCCTACGTAAAAGCTCAACAGTAATATGGAGGCAACCCCAACTCCGAATGCAATATCCCCTATTACGAAGACCTTATCCAAGAATATCGGGTAGGATGCGCTCAACAGGTATAGGAATACAACCCATGCTATGAATATCAAGTCGAAATCCATTAAATACCATATATATCCCGTTAAGGCTAATGAAACGCCGTACATCAGCATGGCGAAGTTAATCAGCTCCCTCGCGCTTAAGATGCCGCCAGCATCGCCAAACCTGCTTTTATAACCCAATTCATACTCCTTCCGTACGTAATAATCCACGTATGTATCCACGTAATGGCCTGACCAATTCCCTATGAAGCCGTTAATAGCCAGCAGCATGGCTAAGGTCCAATCGATCCTTCCTGTGAACCTCCAAGCCAAAAGCTGTCCTATTAAAACGGTTAAAGTCGTCAACGTTACCGGAGGTACCCTTATCTCTAACGCGAATCCTTTCAGTAATCGTAACAAATTGGACTTCATACAAGCCTAACGGTTGGCGAAGTACCTCTTTAGCTTTATTCAAATACTGCAACTATTCCATGTTTATTAAGCCGTATTATAGAACTACATCGCGTCATGGAAATAAAAATAGAGCCGTTGATATGGGGTCGTAAGAACGAATGCCCGTTTTGCCCTTATAGATGGTGGGGAGCTCACAAAAGGTGGCGTTGCCCTAAGTGCCGCAAGTTTATAACCCCACGGTATTGGGACCCCAAGCCCGTCGTCGCTCAAGCTGTTCTACCGAAGGCTAAAAACGTAGGCTAACCTTGTCCAAGTTCTCCCTTAAGTGCTCGATAGCCCTTTCATAAACCATCATGCCCTTTTGCGTCGTCATGAAGTACTTATTCCTCCCCCTCTTTTCGACGATGCAAACCATCCCCTTCGACTTTAAGAACCTCAATATCGAGTAAAGCATGAACCCAGTCGGCATCTTAAAGCCCATGCCCACTAACGCCCTCCTTATCTCCCCTCCGTTCATCCGCCTATTCGTCAAAAGCTTCAGGATCGCTAGGACTAAGAAGCCCCTTTCAACGAGCTTTTCAACGCCCTTGACTATGAGGTCTTCCTTCAAGGCTTACCTCCAAAAGGGGAGGTTATTTGTATCTTTGGAAAATTTTAACGATTCTATCGACCTCGCTTTTATCCTTAGCCAGCTTAGCAAGCCTTATGGCCTCCCTCGGGTCCTTGCTCTCCAGCACGTCCCAAGTTTGTTCGGCTATGTAAACGGCTAGCTTTTCGTCAACGCCCCTTCTCCTTAGGATATGCTTCACGATGTTCATGAATTCATCGCGAGTGTACTCACCAAACCTAAGTATCCTAAACCTAGACTTGACCTCCTCAGGCATGCCCTCTAATGTATTGGCCGCTGCAAAGACCACGGTATCGAGTTGAACCTCCCTAACCCTTCCGTAAAGCGTTTCACTTACACGTCCCGTTTCCATAAGGCTTAGTAAAACTGCCATATCCTCGGGCCTCATCTTATCTATCTCGTCGATTAGGAGTATCTTTGGCTTGAAGTTTATCAGATAATCCGAAAGCCCTGATTTCGATGCACGGCTACCCAGTATATATTTGGATTGAGGTAGTTTCTCCAAACAGAGAAGTATCAACGTCTTCGATGAGTTGTGTAGTAGTATGCCGTCGCTTGTTACAAAGTTTTCATTTCCTTCTACTGATAGATCGTAAACGGTTTGAACCCCTATTTCTTTAATGGACTCTACGGTATCCCAAAATACGTCCGCGTTAGTGACTTTCTCAAGGTCGCTGAGTAACCTTTTGGCTACTGCCATTCCTATCAACCCTCCTCTTACGTGGGGCTTTGTTACAAGCGGAACTCGGACTATTTCATCGTGTTGCGTGCTTCCGGTATAATGTGGATTTTTAGTAATCTCACCTATGATATTCCTGAATGAGTGTGGAATGCGTAGGCAGTAATATATTCTATTTGAATATTTACCATGTCCTTTGTCTTCTCCTAGAGTGGCTGGTATACCGAATTGCATTAGCAACACGAGCATCCCATCCCTAAGCTTTTTGCTGGCGGTGTTAAAGTTA
>WUQV01000323.1 GCA_009889585.1 Candidatus Bathyarchaeota archaeon
AAGCTTAGAGAAGAAGGAGTTGCACAGAGAAGGCGGATGGAACGTCTAGTGATTCACGAAAAAGGAGGAGGCTGTAAGACGTACGCACTGGCCCAGATCCTGTTGGAGAACAAAGGGATTAAACTCTTTACGACCTCTAGCTCAGAGGGTAAGAAGCTGTACAATCAATGTAAGCGCGGGACAACTTAATATGCTATTAATTATGCGTCCAATCTTTTCACTTAAATCAGATGTCCATGCTCGATGCTTCTCAAACATCGTGAGGGAGAAAGTTTGATAACGTCTACTATATGCCATCGATAAGGGTTAAGTTGACACGGCCTAGGACTTCTGTTGAAGCCACAGCCTTAGGCCGTTACCATGAGTATTCCGTTAGCTGTGAAAAAGAAGGAGACTGGTGCAATAGGAAAAGCTTATTTAGATTTTATAAGTATACGAGCTCCCACCCCATGCTCATGTAGTGAGGGATCTAATCGAAGATGTGATTATTGGAACTAGCTTTATGGAGGAATACAGTGTCGAGTTAGATTTAAAGGAGGAAAAATCCGCTTAAGGATGCCCCTCCGAGCTGAGACTGGTATGAAAGGGGGATTATTAAGGAAGTTAAGGGCAAGATATTCGATGCGTTTCTCATCGTTGAGATGTTATACGAAGTTTGTGAAAGGTCGCTGTGTATGAAAGAAAGTTCCTTAGGAGGGTTCAAATTTTTAAGCAGGGGTGATTACCAAAATCTTTTAAGCAAGTCGAGGGCTTATGACCGTGTTTGAAGTTGATGTTGAAGGCTGTAAGATATATTTTTATGCGCATGACTTTCTAGGGGACAATAATGGAACGCTTTGATGACTAATAACTCTTAATCGATAAAGGGTTCAAACGAGTTGTAACATACTAAAGGCTTGTGAACGATTAGCCAAACTTTCACAATCTACAACCTACGCCAAAGGAACAAGTCATCGACCGAGTTTAACCCCAATTATCTCATGCCTTGAGCAAAACTTTAAGGAAGAAGTTTTGACAGAACGTCGGACAAGCGTTTCGCGGTTTTACGTAATCCGGTGGTTAAGCCCTCTCCGAAGCTAATGTCTTCAGGTTGTATGGCAAGTATAGCAACTTTAGCCCCCGTCATCTTCGTGACGTAATCGCAAAATATTTGTAAAGGCAAGAAGTGAGTCGATACGATTGGCCCTACTAACTTCTCTGGCATTACTAACCTAAAGGCTCCAGCCTTTAAGCCCAACATAGCTGCATCTATGATAAGGACGTGCGTAGGTTTAAACTCGATGATGGGCTCTATGAAGCTTTCCGGAACGGTCTCGCACTCGATTAAGTAGACCGACGACGGAACTCTATTCTGCAACCTCCTTACGATCTCGACCCCGATGAAGTCGTCTTTACGAAGCGGATTTCCAACACCGACTACCACCACCCTTCGAGCATCTAAAAGCCAATCTCGAAGCTTGCCCTCCGCCTCCTCATTAATCACATGACATCCCTCATTAAAATCCTCCAAGGAGCTGTTAACTTATTCAGTCATGATGCTAAACAGCACATCGACTTATATATTTTTAACAGCGGCTTCGTTGCATTTAAAGCGTAACTTCCTCGCATCCATTAATGCCTCGCTTAATAGTCTGCTCATGCTTACGTCTTTGTAAGGAGGACATTAGGAAATTGCTCGCTCTCATCATCTCCTTATTCATAGAGGGGAGATCTCTCTTACTACCTAACTAAACCTTAGAATCGGCGAAGTAAACCTTCCTTCTGTAATGACCCACTCCATTTTTTCTCAGCCTTTTTGGAATACATGCTTAAGTTATCAGAATTTAAAGGCCTTAATTACTAAGCAACCTTTCCACGTCTTTTACGTAACTCTCGACCTTTTCCACGCACTTTTCCGCTTCCTCAAGGCTTAACGCGCTCCTATAATATCCACGAACGTGAAGGTCGGTGAATAAGCTTCCTAAACGCTCCTTAAGCTTCAACTCGGCGATGTCGTTATTTTTCTTAGAAAGGTCTTCGAGTAAGCGGAATCTCTCTCCACGATCCCCTGGAATTGGATACTTGTTTTTAATGAGCAATTCCTCTACGGCTGTGACCACCGAGTGGAAAGCGTGTTCACAGGCCGTTGATAAGTGATAGCTTCTTTCAACGTCAGTTTTAGCCCTTTTACACTCCTCGAGCTTCCTTTTTGCATCCTTTAACCCAAGCCAAGCCCTCTCGATCCTCAAGTTGTTCACCTTCCAGCCGTACTTTTTAAGAAAAGCTTCAAGCTTATGATATATAGGCGTTGGGTCACCGCAGATCAATAGCCCATCCCTCCAGACCCCATAAAGGATCTTTTCATCCTTTATTTCATCTAGCTCCTTTAAACTCATTAAATGAACTTCAACTACGCATGAGCCAACGATTAACAAGCTCTCCATCTCATGCCTTTCCTTCGTTAGAACGAATAGGTCGACATCCTCAAAGCCCATTCGCCCTCGGATGAACGAGCCGAAGGCCATAATGCATATGACGTCCCCTAACCTATCCCAGAGTTCCTTAGAGACGGATTTTATCAAGTTCATGCCCTCATGGAGACTTGCTATTCTAGCGTTGAAGGCTATCACCTCAGAATGTAACTTTTAAGCGAGTAATAATCGATTACCTCCTTAAAACCTTTAGCAACCTCTTCTCATTATCGTAAATCCTTACCTCAAGGGGCATCTGACCAATCGCGAAATGTGTGGCGCATCCGAAGCAGGGGTCGTAAGCCCTGAAGGCCATCTCAACCATGTTCAACAAGCCTTCGTTGACAACTCCACAGCGTATAAGGCCTTTGGCAGCATCCTTGATGGAAATGCAAATGGCCGGGGAGTTATGCGTAGTAGCCACCACTATGTTGGCCCTTTTTATCAAGCCCTCCTCATCGAGTTGATAATGGTGGATCAACGTCCCCCTCGCCGCTTCAACAATCCCAACGCCTTCGCCAGGGCTGCCGGGCTTATTTCGAACGTCCTTGCTTGTGATTTCCTCATCTCGGCTTAGCTCTAAAGCTCTTTCCGCTGCGTATAGCAGCTCTATCAACCTAGCCCAATGATAAGCTAACGTTAAATGCACAGGCTTCTTGTCCAAGGTCTCATACATTTTTTCATATTCTTGTTGAGCTAAAGGCGTCGCCATGCCCTCTGAAGCGTTTAAACGTGCCAAAGGCCCAACTCGATAAACGCCGCTAGTGTATCCGCCGACTAAGCCCTTCCATCCGACCTTCTTAAGGTAAGGAAATTTCACGTACGTCCATTCCTCCACACGTTCCTCAATAACGTTTAAGTAATCAAAAGGAGCGAACTTCAGGAATTCCTTACCTTCAGGATCTACCACTCGTACGTCTCCATCGTAAAAGTTAACCTTATTATTTCGATCAACCAAGCCCATGTAATATGTTGGTAACGTATATGCATCACTTAAAATCATATCAACATACTTCTTATTCTTTAAGACCACGTCCTCAAATACCTTTAAGGTAAACTTCGCAAACTCAATGCTTGACTTCGCCATCTTCTCTATCTCCTGCCTCTCCTCTTCACTTAACGGTTTAGAAACTCCTCCAGGTAGCCCACATACTGAGTGTGTCGCTTTCCCACCGATAATGGCTACGATCCTTTGTCCATAGGCCCTATGCTTGATGACCTCCTTACCTACTTCTAAGCCGACCTTCTTTATCACGCCTATGACGTTCCTTTCCTCAGGAGGGGCATCAGGGCCTACTATGAAGTCCGGGCTAGCTAAGAAGTAAAAGTGAAGCGTATGATCGTATACGTAATAGCCGCTGTACAAAAGCTCCCTAAGCTTCTTAGCTGCTGAAGGAGGTTCTACGTTAAACGCTGCATCTAAAGCCTTAGTAGAAGCCATATGATGTGCCTCAGGGCATACGCCGCATATCCTTGACGTTAATTGAGGCATATCTTCAGCTTTCCTTCCTACACAAAACCTTTCAAACCCCCTTAGCTCAGGAATTTGTAAATAAGCGTTCTCCACGTTCCCTTCTTCATCTAAGAAAATCGAAATCTTTCCATGCCCCTCTAACCTAGTGATAGGATCTATCGTTATCGTCCTTAGCGAGCTCACTTCCTTATTATCCTCCTATTGATTATTGAAGCAGGCAAAGAGTACATGTAAAACGTCCCAAGCGGATCCCTTATTTGAGCTATTAACTTCTCCACGTCATACGTCTTCTCTTCTCCTAAACCGAGGACGGACGATAGCGCGCTCATCATCGCCGCTCCTTGCTCCACTTCGCCAGGACAAGGCCCTCCACAGCCAGTACAGGGCATGTTCGCCTTAACGCACAAGGCCTCGCACCCTCCGCGAGTCGCAGGCCCCATGCAGATGACGCCTTGCTCTAAAAGGCATACGTTGGGATCCGGCGTGATCTCGTAAACTCGATATATCCTAGGGATACTCTTCTTCTCCTTCTTCCTAGGGCATTCGTCACAAACGGATCTCTCCGGAGCTAACACAGATCCTCTCGAAGGCAATGTACCTTTAACGATGGCATCGATTGCATCGGCTACCTTAGGGGCTGGAGGCGGACAACCTGGCAAGTAGTAATCCACTTTCACCGTTTGACTTAACGTCTTAACGGTATCATGAAACTCAGGCAACGTTAACTCTCCCTCTTTAACCCTAGTTGACGTCTTAGGCGTTACCATATTAGGGTTCCACGTAGATGGGCTTCGTAAGTATACGATATCAAATATCTCTTTCTTATTAGCTACATTTGCTAACCCAGGAATCCCTCCTTGACAAGCACAAGAGCCAAATGCCACTAACATCTTAGCCTTCTCCCTTAACAACTTAGCCATGTGTTCCTGTTCTTCAGTCCGAATCGCGCCGTTGAAGAAACAGACATCTATGCTCTCATCAGGCATTGCCTCTACATCCTTATATTTAAGGTCCATCGCCACCGGCCAGAATACGACGTCGGTGAGAGCTACGACGTCAAGGATTTTCTCATTTATGTCTAGAACCGCTATTTCACACCCTCCGCAAGAGGCAGCCCAATAAAAGGCGAATTTTAACTTTTTCACATATTCACCTAACTTGCGCTTCTGTAGCTCGTTATAAGCGAGCACCTATCTTACGTTATAGCGCTTAAGAGTTTAGATGTATCCACTCGAAGCTCATCGAAGCCAAGTTCAGCAGGGCTGAAGCCCATAGCCAACCCTAACAACTGCGGATAGTGTAATACGGACAGTCCAAAGGCCTCATCGAACATACGTTCTATCCGAGGTTGATTGACATCGAACATCATGTGACAAAATGGACAAATCGTAATCATCGCTTGTGCTCCTACGTCCCTGATATGGCTGAGCTTATTCCTCGCTAACTGCAATGGGATCTTCTCATTCACTCCTACTATTGGGGCACCGCAACACTCAGTCTCGTCCATGTAATCTAAGCATTTGGCACCCGTTATCTCGATCAACCGCTTCAACATGACCGGGTTCTCAGGGTCGTCAAAGCCTATATATTTCGCAGGCCGTAAGACGTGACATCCATTATGCTCTGCCACCTTTAGCGCACTAAGAGGCCTTTCAATAGTTCCTTTAATCCTTTCGAAGCCTACATCATCTGCTAACACCCGGATGAAATGCTTTACCTCTATCGTACCCTTAAACTCTAAGCCTACCTCCTTCAAGTACCTATTAACCGCATCCCTGAGCTTCTTATCCTCCTTCAATATCTTATTGACTTTATGAAGAGTTCCAGCACATCCTGGACATAAGGCCATCATGTTTAAGCCTTGTTGTTCAGCTATACACAAGTTTCGTGCTGCTAAGGCAAGCATGATGTCATAACTTATGGGCTCCATAGGCAAGCCACAACAGTTGTACTCCGGCATTTCGATTAGCTCGATTCCGATCTTCTTAGCGACCTTCCTAGTGGAGATTTCATAAGCAGATACCCTGTACGGGATGGCGCAACCTAAGAAGAGCAAATACCTGAGCTCCGCCATCTCAAGTCCTCCTCGCTTGAATAATCTTCGAGAAGCCGGTAACTTCAGCTAACTTGTTTATGCTTTTTACGTCGGCTTTAGGCAACGGAGGAAGCCCTGCCTCCACCCTCTTCCTAAGCCGTGAGGCCGGGATCTTATAAGCCAATCCCGTTTCTAAGACGCTGGTGGCGAGCTCCCTATAAACAGCTGGCATGAACCCCTCCTTAACGGCCAGGTTTCGAAGCGTCCTAAGGACGCCAGCGATTTCCACGTCTTGCGGACAACGATCGACGCAAGTGAAACAAGCGGCACAAAGCCATAATACATCGCTAGAAAGGACTCTAGATTTCAACCCAAGCTGAACCATTCGTAATATCCGCCTGGGCCTATAGGCATCGCTAAACCTTGCGATAGGACAATCGGCTGTACAAGTGCCACATTGAAAACATAACATTATTTTCTCAGCGCCTGGTATCTTGCTGATTTCATATTTGAACTTAGGGTCCATCTCCGTCGCTTTAATTACCGCCTCTCCGCCTTCGCTCCTCTCCGACACCATCTCAACCCCCAGCCCTTAAGGGGCTTGGGCCTAGCTTCCTTATCTTCTCGGTCATTTCCTTAATAAGCGCTGCGAAACGATCCCCTTCGGATGCGGATATCCATTCGAGCTTAAGGCGTTCGGGCTCTATGCCTAGCTGCTCTAAGAGCTTTTTCAGCAAAAGCACCCTCCTTTGCGCCTTATAATTGCCTGCGAGGTAATGGCAATCGCCAGGATGGCATCCGGCCACGAGGACCCCGTCCGCGCCGTTTTTGAAGGCCTCTAAGATGAAGATGGGGTCGACCCTTCCTGAGCACATAACCCTGATGACCCTGATCGTCGGAGGGTATTGAATCCGGCTTATCCCAGCCAAGTCGGCACCTGCGTAAGAGCACCAATTACATAGGAAGCCGACTATCCTAGGCTCGAACTTAGTCAAATTTCTCCCTCAATATCGCCCTAACTTGAGCGAGTATTTGATCGTCAGTGAAGTGAAGCATGGATATAGATCCAGTGGGGCATGAGGAGCCACAAACTCCACAGCCCTTACATAAGGCCTCTATTACGTGTGCCCTTAGCCTTCCCTCCTTCTCCCTCATCTCAACAGCGCCGTATTCGCAGACGGATTCGCATATTCGACATCCGCTGCAAAGTTCCTCATTCACGTTCGCTATGGCTCCCTCAACCTCCAACGCCTTCTTAGATAGGATGGTGACGGCCCTAGCTGCTGCCGCGCAAGCCTGTGAAATGCTTTCATCGATAAGCTTAGGTGAATGTGCTAACCCGCAAAGGAACACGCCCTCCGTCGCGAAGTCGACTGGGCGAAGCTTCATGTGGGCCTCTAGGAAGAAGCCATCCTTGGTAAGTGGAACCTTTAACATCTTCGCTATGCGTTCGTTATCAGGGTTCGGTATGGTCGCTGTGCTTAACACTAAAAGATCGGGCTCGATAGAAATCCACCCCTTTACCACCGGCTCCCAGAACGAAACGTTGAGCTTTCCATTCTCTTGAGCGACCTTCGGCTTGTTTTCATCATCATAACGTATGAATAGGACGCCTTTTGAAGTTGCCTCACGATA
>WUQV01000324.1 GCA_009889585.1 Candidatus Bathyarchaeota archaeon
AAACGATATTCACAAAAGACTTGTTCTGGATAATCATAAGCATAATGATAAACACAATTACCACAATAACTTCTTTTAAGCGCTTCCTCCTTCATCATAATTCGCCTCCTTTAAGAAAGGATGACTTCCTCACGAAGTCCCTTCCTAGCCTTTCTAAAGTCGAAGCTACGATTATTGGAAACAACACGATCGCATCCCCTATCACCATGATCTTATCCGCCTTCCTCTTAACCTTCCCCCAGCTTATCGTCTCTTCTAACGTTGAGCCAGAAAGCCCTCCTGCCTCCGGCCTATCCATCGTTATGACTATGGCGTAATCCAACCCCTTTCGAGCGACGACCGCAGCATGTTGAATTGAATTCCTAGGGACTCCTCCGCCTAAGACTACCATCCCAACCCGATCAGCGCGCTTCATCATATCGACCATCGCCGGGAACTCCTTGAAGGCGTCGACGCAAACGGCTCCCCTCGGCCCCGATCGCTTCGCTTGATAGAGGTAGCTAACGGCGAATTCCGAGTCACGAATCGCCGGCAAGAATATCGGCGTCCTCGTATCGTAAGCCGCCCTGAGGATGGAATCGAAGTCGTTAAGGCGCTTTCCTATTTCCCAAGCGAACTCATAACTCGCAAGAGCGCGGCCTTCGCTTTCTTTCGCTACTTCCTCGAGGATTTTAGTTACGCCTACGTCGAACTTTATGAAGTCCTCCTCAGGAATGAAGACATCGTACACCCTATACAAATGGTGTTTATACAACAGGAAGTCGTCGACGAGCCAATGCCCTTTGTAATGACGTCCTCCGAGAGCCTCTAAAACGTCATGAACCATATTAGCGCCCGTGCTAACCACAGCGTTAACAAACCCTCTGCGGATTAAGTCGACGATAACGGCCCTTAAACCGCCTGGGATGAGGGGCCCGGCTAAGCCCAAGAAGATAACGCAGCCTTCGTCTCGTACCATTCGTTCGTAAATGTCGCAAGCCGTTGAGAGGCGGCCAGCTCCGAAGGAGCCAGACCTATCGAACTCGCGGACGAGTTGATCGACGGTCATCCTAGGCCAAAGCTTTATGTGTTGAACCGCTTCGGTTACTAAGCCCTCGCGCTCCAAGGCCTTCATCATCCCTTTGTCTTTCATTTCGCTAAGTTTTCGAAAGAAAAGGTTTTTCTGGGGCCCAAGAGGACGTTAAAACGCCGTTCTTTCAAAATTTCCAGCTCTTAAAGAAGTTAAAATAAGAATTAAGTGAATTTAGCCATCTTGCCTAATTTTCCTTATCAAAGCGCTTAACGCAGCCGAATAATTTGAAATAAGGCAAATATCTCCTCATATTCTGCCTAATTTCTAAGAATAACTTAAGATTTAGCTTATTTTTGCTTCAGCGCCTTAAACTGCTTCGAGGCCTTGCTTTAACCTTCTGTACGTTGAGTAATCCACGTATTCGAGGAACGGGTTCTCGGCTTGGTAATCGACCGTGAACTTCTGCCTGCCTCTTTTCTCCACGATCTGGCTCGTCGTGATGAATGAATACGCATCGCTTCCCGCTCCGGAGCCGTAGCTTACGATTAAAACCCTCTCGTGGGGCTCGGCCTTATCCAAGACGGCGGCTAACCCGATGAGGGATGAGCTGGCGTAAGTGTTGCCGAACTTAGCCACCTTCATTCCGAGGGCGTATTGCTCCTCCTTAAAGCCTAGCTCCTTAGCCACCTTCGCTGGAAAGCTTACGTTAGGTTGATGCGTTACGAAGTAATCGACGTCCTCAGGACTTAAGCCTAACTTGTCCATGAGCCTTCTTGCGGCTTTTCTAACGTGTTTGAAGTACGACGGGTCTCCGGTGAACCTCCCCCCGTGGCGAGGGTAAGGCTCTCGATCCCTCCTCCAAAAGTCCGGCGTGTCAGACGTGACGGAGTACCAACCTTCGACCTCGGCGATCACGTCGTACTTGCCGAAGACGAAGGCGCAACCGCCGTAGCCGACGAAGAAGTCTAACTCGCCTCCTAACTCCCCCCTCGGGGCCGCTTGAGAGTTATCAGCTCCTACGACCATGGCGTACGATACGTTGGAATCAAAGCGGCTCACGATTGACATGGCATCCTTAAAGGCGCTCGTCGCCGCTTTACATGCGAATTCTAAGTCCACGGCGTCGACGCATTGTACGCCTTCCTCCTCCTCCCCAAGCCTTAAGGCTTGAGCCACTTTAGAGGCTATTGGCTTCACGGCGTACGGGTTCGACTCCGAGCCCACGTAGACCTTTTCGACGAAGGATGGATCCGCGCCCGAGTGTATCAACGCGAGCTTTCCAGCTTCAACGGCCGCCGTGATGGAGTCCTCGTCCAAGAAGGGGACGGAGCGCTCCATAGGGCCCTCCTTGATGCGAAACTTAGACGTGTAGACGGCGTACCCGACGATGCCTGGCGCTTCGTACTCATCCCTCGGCTTGATTATGTCGTGTTCTTGATAGGGGTAGTACTCATCGGCGAACGTAAAGGCTAAGCTGATCGTAGGGATTATTTCGCTCCTTCCGACGGCGTACCTCCTTCTGAACCTAGGCGTAACCTCCCTTCCCTCTAATCGGTCGAGGCCCACCTCTTCGTCATCATCGATCAAGCGATCCGTAAGACGGCCAGGGACTCGAACCTCGCCGTCGTGAAACGATACGATTCCGTAAACGAACGAGCCGAGCCTCTTAAAGCGGTTCGTAGGTTCCCTGATAAACGTACACGTCTCTAAGACCCCCTTCTCGTAGAAGAGGTCGGCTCGTTTCATAACGCCTAAGCTCTTTCGTCCACAGCTCCCACAATAATTCCTAACGCCGAAGTACTTCCTACCGCATAATGGGCAATAAGATGTCAACAGCCTATCTCCGACGTAAGAGATCCTCCTCTCGATTGGCTCGCTGCTCAATTCAAACCCCTACCTAAGATGTGTAAGTACGCCTTCGTCCCGAACCCCTCGAGCTCTAAGGCGCAGCCGAAGCGAAGCTCGTCATCAGCCTTTACCTGCCTCCCCTTAGCCTCCCCCTTCAACTGTACGTATATCTCATGTATCTGAGCCCCTCCGGTCGCGCCCAACGGGTTTCCGTCGGCCTTCAGACCTCCGTTCGTGTTAACGAACAGCTTCCGCC
>WUQV01000325.1 GCA_009889585.1 Candidatus Bathyarchaeota archaeon
CCTTAAGTATACTATCGATAAGGAGCATTGCCTCTATTTCCAAAAGGGAGTTTGTCGAGTTTGTGAGAAGTTCTGTGAAGCTAAGGCGATAAACTTTGAACAGAGGCCGCAGGAGGTGGAGCTTACAGTTGGAGCGATTATTGTGGCGACAGGCTTCGATCTATTTGATGTAAGGACGATAAGTGAGTATGGATATGGCAAGTTTAAAAACGTCGTGACGAGCTTAGAGTTAGAGAGATTGGTTTGTGCGTCAGGACCGACTAAGGGACGTCTTCAAAGGTTATCGGATGGAAGGGCTCCGAGAAGGATAGCCTTCATTCAATGCGTCGGTTCTAGGAATTTGAAAAGTGGAGTTCCCTTCTGCTCCGCAGTTTGTTGCATGTATGCAGCGAAGGAAGCGATATTAATTAGGGATCATGAGCCTGAATGCGAAGTTTACATATTCTACAACGAACTTAGGGTCTTTGGGAAGGGCTTCCAAGAGTTCATCGAAGGAGCTCAAACTCGTTGGGGCGTGAAATACGTCAGGGCGTTCCCAGGCGATGTAATGGAGGATCCGAAAACTGGCGACCTCATCCTCTCGTATGAAGACACTGAGGAAAATGTGATGAAAGCGATGAGGGTCGACATGGTAGTTCTTTGCCCAGCCTTAATCCCGAGCTCGACGAATAAGGAGCTAGCCAACGTGCTAGGGCTGGAACTCGATGAAAATGGCTTCTTCAAGTGTAAGCACCTCCTCTTCAACCCAGTCGACGTCAACGTCCCCGGCGTCTTCATATGCGGCTACTGTCAAAGCCCGAAGGACATCCCGGACTCCGTGGCACAGGCTAGCGCGGCCGCTGCAAGGGCTGCTGAAGTAATCGCCTTATGCGCCGCCAGGGCTCAGGAGGCGTAGCAAAAATGAGTCGTGTTGAAGCGGAGACCCCAAGGGTAGGCGTATTCGTCTGTCATTGTGGAATTAACATCGGCGGAGTCGTCAAGGTCTCAGAGGTAGTGAAGTACGCCGCTACGTTACCTGATGTCGTCTATGCTGAGGAGAACCTCTATACGTGCTCCTCCGAAGGGCTGAAGAGGATTAGGGAGGCTGTGGCGAAGTACAAGCTCAATAGAGTCGTCGTCGCGTCTTGCACCCCTAGGACGCACGAGCCGCTCTTCCGCGCCAATTGTGAGGATGTAGGCTTAAACAAGTACCTGTTCGAAATGGCCAACATTCGAGAACATTGCTCATGGGTTCACTCGTACGAGCCTGAGAAGGCCACGAAGAAGGCCAAGGAACTCGTTAGGATGGCAGTCGCCAAGGCTCGCTTGCTCACTTCGCAAGAGGAGCCGGAGATAGACGTTATGCCATCAGCCCTCGTCATCGGCGGCGGCATCTCGGGGATGACGGCCGCGCTTTGCCTCGCAAACCAAGGCTTCAAAGTTCACTTGGTAGAGAAGGAACCGGAGTTAGGCGGAATGCTTCGACATTTGTACAAGCTATACCCGACGATGGAGGACGCCTCAGAGAGGCTGAATAAGACGATCGAAGCCGTAAAGTTGAATAAGAACGTAGAGGTATGGACGTCGGCAACAGTTGAACACGTTGAAGGCTTCATTGGGAACTTCAACGTTACCGCTAAAAGAGGAGAGGAGGTGGTGAAGTTCACCGTTGGCACGATCGTCGTTGCGACAGGGGCTGACGTTTTTAAGCCTGTTGGAATGTATGGATACAAGAAGTACGATAACGTGATAGAGCAACTTGAGCTTGAGCACATCCTTAAGGAGGGTCGGTTAGGGAAGCCTAAGTGCATCGTCATGATACAATGCGTTGGAGCTAGGGAGAAGAAGGCCCCTAGAACGTACTGCTCAAGGATCTGTTGCATGACGGCCCTTAAGAATGCCTTGCTCATCAAGGAGCTCTCGCCGGAGACGATGGTTTACATCCTCTTCACCGATCTTCAGACGTATGGAACTGAATATGAACATTGGCGTCGAATGGCTCAATCCAAGGGAATTAGATTCGTTAAGTACGTCCTAGAGAGGCCTCCTGAGGTTACCGCGCGCGATGGAAAGTTAATCGTCAACGTTTATCACGCCCTGTTAGGCGAGCACATGCGGATAGAGAGCGATCTCGTCGTGTTATCGACCCCCTTAGTCCAATATGATGACGCTAAGAAGTTGTCGTACATGCTCAAGGTGCCGCTTGGTCCAGACGGCTTTTTCTTAGAGGCTCACGTTAAGTTAAGGCCGGTAGACTTTGCAACCGATGGAATCTACGTATGCGGCGCTGCTCAAGGCCCTAAGGACGTAGCTGAAAGCATCGTTCAGGCATACGCTGCCGCTTCAAGGGCGGCCATCCCTATGGCATCGAAAAAGATGCGAACGGAGGCGATAATGGCGGTGGTTGACTCAGCGAGATGTGGTGGATGTGGAGAGTGTGAAACTGTTTGTCCTTATAGCGCCATACAACTTGTTAGAGTTAATGGGCATCGAATCGTATCGAACGTTAACCCGATCCTCTGCAAGGGATGTGGCGTATGCGCCGTTACATGCCCAACACGTGCCATTGAAATGCAAAACTTTACCAATGATCAATTGGCTGCTCAGATCGACGAGGCTCTTGCGATTCCGGCACTTAACGAAGAGCCGATAATAATTGGGTTCTGTTGCAATTGGTGCTCTTATGCTGGAGCCGATATGGCCGGAGTAAGTAGATATCAATATCCGCCTAACATGAGGATCATTCGAGTCATGTGCTCCGGCAGAGTCGATCCTATGTACATCCTTTGGGCCTTTCTCAAGGGGGCGGATGGGGTGTTTGTGACC
>WUQV01000326.1 GCA_009889585.1 Candidatus Bathyarchaeota archaeon
GTCTATTTGAACAATCGAGCCGGGCTCAAATGACGTAGGGATTAGTCGAATGCCGGAGGGGACGCCCTTCCTTCGAAGGATGGCATAAGCGTCCATAAGTAATGCATCAAGCTGATCGAATTTTGGTAGTACGACCATGTCGAAGCCCGCCACGCAAACGGACGCTAAGGATAGGAGGTCGTAAGCCGTCAAAAGGCCCTCAGACCCTAGCTTCATTAAGAAGGCGTCTTCAGCGTAAGGGAGCATCACTTCGTTAAAGCCAACAGCCTTCACGCCGCTCATGCCGCTTACCTTCTTTAAGGCCTCGTTTAGCTTGTAGATGGCGTAATAACTGCCGGGAGCGCCAACGCGCTCGCCGTACACATCTTGGATGAGCTTAGCTACGCTTTCCTCCATCCAAGGGGATATGGATAAATCGACCCCATAATCCTCGATCTCTAATCGCTCCGCCACTAGCTTAACAAGCTTATACGCGTTGGCATAAGCCTCCAGCATAACGTCACTTAAGGGGCGCTTTGAAGCCAACGCCCGCCTAAGGTCGTTTACGTACAAAAGGGCAGCCGCCACGCCGAACTCCTCAGGCTTAGCTGAGGCGGCAGGGAAGTAAGGAGTGAAAGATGGCCTATTAATGGTGAGGCAAAGGCGAGTGCAACATTCCAATAGGCTTAAGTCACGAAGGCTCTTAAGAGCAGATGAGTATATATCGAGGCCTGAACCTCGTCCTTCGATGGATGTATAAACGCCCTTCGTCCTTAAGAGAAGGTTAAGGACTTGTTCAACCGAGGCCTCGCTTGAGGTCGGAATGGCGACGTAGTCCACGACTGATGGCGTTAATTTATCTAGGGTTTCTCCTACTTCAATGAGCTTGGTGGGTTCAATCTCGTAAACGGCTAACCTTTTCGTCCAAACGTTAATGCCAACGTCTTGAGATGCCCGATTCGCTTCATGCGAAAAGCGCTTCGAGAGATCTTCGACGCCTTTTAAATGGCCGATGAATAACGTTAAGGCTCTAACCTTCAACCTCGCCCTAGTTAGGTTAAGAAGGGTAGGCGCGCTTAAAGCTATCGTACGCTAGCTTGAGCAAACGTTTCGGCTTAAACCGGATATCGCTTAATGAGGTGGAGATGGACCGTTGTTAATTAGGTAAGGCCTTTTAATCATTAGGGCGATAAATTTATAAGCTCCACCTATTAAGACTTATAGGAGCCTGAAATGGGACTATGGAAACTTAGGTTGTCCATAATCGGCACATTGGCTCTTATCATCAGTTTATCCACGCTGGCTTTCACGGCTATCTTAACTTGGATCGGAATGTTTAACTTAATAGCGTTGGGAACGTTCATAGTGTTCTTCAACATCATTCAATGGTTGATGGCCCCTTATATTATCGATGCCATATATCACGTCCGCGAGCTTAAGCGATATGAACGCCCTGAGCTTCATGAAGTGGTCGATGAACTCAGCCGTAAGAGCGGAATAGAACGTCCAAAGCTAATGATAGCTCAAATGCCCATCCCGAACGCATTCGCATACGGCTCGCCGATTGCTGGAAACCGCGTGGCCGTTACGACTGGCTTGTTAAAGACGTTGGAAAGCGAGGAAGTGGAGGCGGTCGTAGGCCATGAGATCGGACACTTAAAGCATCGTGACGTTCAAGTGATGATGTTCGCCTCGTTGTTGCCCGCTTTATTGTACTTCATCGGGTACTCGATACTATGGTCGTCAATGTTAAGTCGTAGAGAGGGAAGAGGAGGAGGGATCGCGCTCGTTGGCATAGCTTGTATTGCTTTACATTGGATCCTTCAACTTTTCGTATTACATTTGAGTAGGTTACGTGAGTACTTCGCTGATTATCATAGCGCGAGGATCGTTGAAGATGGGCCTCGTAAGTTATCTGAAGCGTTAGCGAAGATAGTTTACTCAAGCGGAAGGTTTAAGCGAATGGAGCAAGCGCATAGTCTTAATGCCTTCAAAACGTTGTTCATCTCAGACCCAGATCATGCGTATGAAGATGCTATTATCCTCTCAAGAGCGGCTATAGTTAAGACGTCTGATCAAAGGTTAGTTCAAGAGATCTTACGAAGGAAGATCACGTTAATGGATCGAATAGAAGAGATATTCTCCACTCATCCTAACATCGTTAAGAGAATACGAGCCCTCCATCAATTAGCTTAAAGGTCATAGAAGCCTCACGGCTCCTTCAATTGCCCTTATTATTTCTTCGTTCCGAATTAGCTCGCGAACGACCTCAACCTCCTTATGAAGCGGACGATCCTCCCTTAAAGCGGGAACCTTAGACCTTATCGAGGAGTAAGCGAGCTTCGTCCCCCTCCCTAGCCTCTCTGGGCCTCGAAATTCGATCGATTGA
>WUQV01000327.1 GCA_009889585.1 Candidatus Bathyarchaeota archaeon
AGTCCGCTTCCCCTTCATAACCACAGCCTTTCAACAACCTTCCCTTCACCTCCATCCCCTCACAAGCGTAAAGGACCTTGCCCTCCTTCGGGAGGAACTCATACGCCTTCGTCGTGTAAATTCTGCTGCAATTCGCGCAAACGGGGAAATAAGGCAGGACCTTAACGTACTTATCCTGTCCGACCTCCTCCTTTACGATCTCACCGACCCTTTTAGCGTTGGAGAGCAAAGCTTCTATCTCGGCGTTTAAAAGGCCTTTTTTATAGGCCTCCGAGCCGGAGACGAACGTATACTCTATTCCGCATGCATCCAATGCCTCCATCAAAAGGTAGCTCATGTGATCCCCATAACTCCCATGGCATTTGAACGGATCCGGGATGTCGGTAACAGGGCGCCCGACGTATTCCTCTAACCAACTTGGAAAGCCTATTGGGACCTTTCTAAGGCCATCTTTATCGTCTGAAAACGCTATGAGCTCGGATCTATAGCCTTGCTCCTTTAACGCTAACGTAACGGCGTAAGCCCTAGCTCCGTCAGCGAAGCTTCCTATGTGTGGAAGGCCGGAGGCGCCTATCCCCATCTCAGCCCTTATCAGATCTAGGCCTCTCCTTAACGCTCGCTCCCTTTCGATAATGCTCATGGCCATCTTATCGTACCAAGTGCCATGACCTATGGTCAGCCTCTCCAAGGAAGCTCCTCGCAGCCTAATGAAGCACAGGAGTGACATAAAAGATGTACTTTAATCGAGAGCGAGCTTGCGAAGGCCGACAAGCTTTAACGTCTGAAGGGTTTATGCTTTGCAACTTGTGGTTTACATTAAGCAATTTAAATGATCATCGTCTTCAATGTAGGCTAAATTCAAAACGTAAGCATTAATGCTCTTAATGTTAACCGTTAATGCGAAGACGTCATTTAGCTCAATAAACATTTAATATTATTATGTTAAGGACTTAAGGGAAGAAAGCAATCAACTCAGCATTTTGATTTCCCTCTATTGGTTTAAAGTATAGCTTGAAATATGATGTATATCACTAACATCATGATGCCACCTATTCGAGGCATTCCGCCTTTTGTCAAATACCACCATAGTATTAAGTTTATAATTAAAACGAACGCTAAGATCTCAACGAACGCCTCGGTTTCAGCTGCAAATGGTGCAAACGTTAAGACTAGGCCTAACACAAGGGTTATAGTTATAAGGTTGCACCAGTTAGCTAAGTCCTAAGTAGGGGAGCCCTGTTCTTGCAATAGTTGACGTGACATGGCGCTCGTCAGTTACTCCTTGATGCCTAACCATCAAGGTCGCATGAAGACGAAGGAGAAGATCATAGTCCCTATTATCGACATGTCAAGTAATCCACTCTTTTGCAAT
>WUQV01000328.1 GCA_009889585.1 Candidatus Bathyarchaeota archaeon
CGATGGCGGGCGCCGTGAACGGGTGGCGCAGAAATACGATGATGCCTTGCTCAAGGACGTTTTGAAGGAATGTAGGCTCCGTCCCCTCCTTAAGCTCCCTAACGCTCCTCGTGAGGATCTGCGTGAAGAGGCCGAGCTTTCCAACCTCACGATAAAGCTTCTCACGGCCTCCCCACATGGCTTCATCGTCCTTGAAGATAACGAGGAGGTCGTAATCGGAGCCTTCGTCGTAATCGCCCCTCGCTCTGCTGCCGAATAGTATGATCGCTACGACCCCGTCGGCCTTAGTTATGGCGTTAACGAGGTTATCTAAATCTGAGGCCAGTTCGCTTCTCAAGTTCATTCATGATACGCTCCATCGCCATCAGGGCCTCCTCTGCCCTCCTTCCGTTAAGACCATCGTAGCCTAGGTCGCCATAAGCTCCCCAAATTACGTCTATATCAGGTGAGATTTCCGGGAAGCCTGCCTTAACCCACTTTACCCTCTCAGCATGAGCCGTCCTAGGGCTTAAGTGGAAATGCAAGCCGCGCGTTGACGCAACGGCCTCTATCGCTTGCTCAACGGCCTTTAGCACGAGGTCGCCAACCACCGTGTACCTGCCCTTTTCGAATTCGTCTAAAGCTGCGCCTCTCTTTTCCTTAGCTAATTTTATATGATGAGCCGGGTCACCCAATTCGATCGGTCTTATTATAAGAAATTTTAATATTATAAGCTTTTATGCGCGTGAACATTTACCCTCTTAAGAGCGGAATGAGGACGGCAATCGTTTACTCGCCTAAGTGCTTGGAGCACAACCCAGGCATTCGCCACCCAGAGCGCCCGGAGCGCCTTAAGGCCATTTTAGAGGGGTTGAACAAGAGCGGCCTCCTTACGTCTGGGGCATGTTCCATCGTCGAGCCTGAGCCTGCCAGTTCAGAGGACTTGCAGCTCGTCCATCAGCTCGATTACATAAGCCTCGTCGAGCTGTATTGCGAGAGGGGCGGGGGGATCCTCGACCTCGGCGACACGGTCGTCTCCAAAAGGAGCTTAGAGGCAGCTCTTTACGCCGTCGGAGGAGCGCTTAAGGCCGTCAACCTCGTGATGGACGGCGCCTTTAAGAATGCGTTCGCTTTGATCAGGCCACCTGGCCATCACGCAGGCACCGATTATGCGAGCGGTTTCTGCTTGTTTAACAACGTCGCGATGACGGCAACCCACCTCCTTAAGAGGCGAGGCCTTAAACGCATAGCCATATTGGACATCGATGCTCATCACGGGAACGGCACTCAGGAGATATTCTACGAGACGGACGAGGTCTTATACGTTAGCATGCACATGGACCCGACCGTTAGCTTCCCTGGAACTGGGTTCGCAAACGAAGTCGGAAGGGGGAGGGGCAAGGGTTATACGGTGAACATCCCCCTTCCGCTTAGAGCTGACGATCAAATTTACTTAACGGCATTTAATGACGTTGTCGTGCCGATCGTCGAGCAATTCGGCCCTCAGTTCATCTTAACGTCGATAGGATTCGATTGCCATCATACGGACCCTGTTGCGAGGCTTTCGCTTTCGGCTTATGCATACGTTGAAGTGCTTAACGCCATCTTGAATTTAGCCTCAAGGTTTTGCGAAGATAAGCTTGCAGCCGTCTTAGAGGGCGGTTACAGCCTATCGGCCATCGGGATGCTCACAACAGCCGTGATTTCCACGTTAGCTGAAGTCCCTTACCCTATTGAGGATAAAGTCGTGAGAGCCAGCGAGGAGGTAAGAAAGGAGGCTGAAAGGATGTTAGCCGAGGTTAAAAGGGTTCACTCAGCTTATTGGGATATCAATTGACGCTCCTATCCGTTGCGCTACGTTTAATTTAGCGTTTTTGTTCCACGCTTACGATCCCCAGGTAATACCCCATTCGACGGCCTAGCTCAGGGCGCACTTTGGCTATACCAAGGACTATGCCCCAGCCGCAGAAGATGGTTGCCGTAATAGTGGCTCCCAAGAGCAAATCCATGAGCGGGGCCTCTCCGATTAAAAAGAGCTCGCCGTGCCAAACGTGATCCACAACTCCGAATAACGAGCCTCCGTACAATAACAGGTTCAGCCACCAGCCAGCGGGTCCTCTCTTAAAGGCCCTCCAAACGATGGATGAGATCACGGCTGCTGCTAAGGGCACGATCCAACAGGCCAATTCCATCACCCGAGCTCGGTAATACTTTCTCGCTAATAAATATTACTCTCAAAGCGAGCCTTAGGTTGACGAAGCCCTTCGTAACGGACGGCGTGAGGAAGGCGTCAGCCAATCCGTCGAAGTCCGACGTCGACGACTGAAGTTGAGCAGCTCATCATACAGCCTGTACGAAACGGCCTGAAAATGGTAGGCCTCTTAAGCGCCGTTTTGAACTCGTGAACTTAGACCGCCTCCTTCTGAAGGAGGCCTCGATAGCTAAATAAGAGGTTAATCGCCTTCCTTAATTGCGATGGGCTTGAGCAGCGAACTCGTAAGCAGGCTCGAAGGGTTCGTTTTAGAGAAGATGCGCGAGAACAAAGTGCCAGGGCTCAGCATGACGCTGGTTAAAGAAAGCGAAGTCGCATACGCTAGAGGGCTCGGCTTTAGGAACATCGTAAGCGGCCTATCGGCTACGCCTAGGACGTTGTACGGCATAGGCTCCGTGACCAAGTCGTTCACGGCGTTGGCCGTGATGCAATTGGTTGAGCGAGGGCTCTTGAGCCTTGACGACTCGGTGGAGAGGTACGTGCCGTTAAGCCTTAGGCCCTTCGGCGAGCTCGTCAAGATCCGACACCTTTTGACGCATACGAGCGGCATACCTGCGTTAGGTTACGCCGAGGCCTTCATAAGGGGAAGGCTCAAGCTCGACGAATTATGGCTGCCTCTATCGTCGCCGGAGGACGTCATAACCTTCATGAGGGGTGCGGAAGGCTGGTCCATCGCCAAACCTGGCGAGAGGTTCTTCTACCTTAACGAGGGCTACGTTTTACTCGGTCAGATAATATCAAAGGTCAGCGGCTTAAGCTATGAAGACTACGTCGATAGAAACATCTTAAAGCCGCTTGGGATGAGCAGGACGTTCTTCAAAAGGGAGGACGTCGAAAGGGATGGAGATGTTGCCATGCCTTATATCATAACTAAGGAGGGTGAGCATATTGAAAGCGAGTTCCCATATGGCGTAACGGCTGATGGAGGCATAATAAGCAATGCTATCGATATGGCTAAGTACGTTTCGATGTACATAGGGAGGGGCGAGTTGAATGGCGTTAGGATCGTTAGCAAGGAAAGC
>WUQV01000329.1 GCA_009889585.1 Candidatus Bathyarchaeota archaeon
CCACGTAGCTCTTAGCGGATCCCGTGTCAAATAGCGCCCTTACCTCCAGGGATCTGCTGCCCTTGCGAACCTTCACTACGTCGAAGGCTTTAACCATGGGTACGTCGACGTAAGGGCGAGAAAAAGGCGTTAATATACCTTTGCCTCAAGCCCTACGGACTCGACCTCTTCTTCGCCCATGGGATTGGGGCAAGTGATTAAGCTGATCCTTCGGCCTACCCCCAGATCCTTTACCCTCTTAAGGAAGTAGATCGCTCGCGCCACCGGCTTAGCCCCTGCGGCGATAGCTCGTTCAACCACGTCGTCGGTCCCCTTCAAGCCCACCCGTCCGCACGCTAGCGATAGGGTTCAAAAGGAAGCCGACTTTATGGTTGACGGCTTTATTCATGCGCTTTCGACCTTCGTTAGACCAAGCGAGTTTTAAGCTTCCGGACTTATCTACAAGTTCTCCTGAGTAAGTTAAAGCCTTCTAGCCTTAAGAGATTCAGCACTAAAAGCCCGACGTAAGATCTGTGAGAGGTCGCCTGCGTCGTCACCAATAAGGCGATTCGATGAGCAAATCAGCTTGGGATAACACGGCTACGACCATAAGGCTTGCTATGCAAATGAAGTTGACGATCATAGTCGGCTAAGGGCTTGCAGCTATTTAACTGGCAAAGAGGTCGTAGCCCTCTTTGAGCTCCTTAAGTAAGAGTGGAACACTTAACTTAAAGAAGTAGGGGAAGGGCGCTCGTCCATGACGTAGCCTTTGAAGCCCCTGCGCTAGGAGTCGATGGAAAGGCTTAAAAAACCTTGAGTCGCTTAAAGAGAAAGTCAGATGTTAACTTCTAAAATTTCAATTCGTGAATTAGTGCCTGGGGAGGAGAAAGCAATCTTGGAGTTCCTTAAGAAGAGTTTAGGTCTTATTAAGGGGGCTTTTTTCTTTTTCATCTCAAGGGACGCTCTTAGGAGCGCTCTTAAACGTCGAGGTAAGGTCTTAGTAGCCTTATGCGATGGAAGAATCGTTGGGAGCACTTCGTTAAGGATCCTATCTTATGCGGAGAAGAAGTTAGGAATTATTGACACAATAGCTACCGATAGAGAACTTCGAGGAAGGGGAATAGGTAAGTCCCTCTTAGATGAGGCTCTCTCATGGTTTAAGG
>WUQV01000330.1 GCA_009889585.1 Candidatus Bathyarchaeota archaeon
CGATTTAGCTAGGGCGCTTAGAGAGCCCTCCTCTTAACGTTGTACACGACGGGCATCAGGAACTCGATGGCGAAGGCGCTTAGGTACGGCGACGTAAGGGAGGAGTTCTTTACGGCAATCTATAACGTGGGCTAAGTTGACTGTCTCGAACGTTTATCAATACCAGCTTAATCCTTAAGCCCCAACCAATAAACATCTCTTAACACAGCTTTTATTATGATATAATGGGCTTAAGCAGAAAGGTTTAGCAGGAAAAAATAAATAATTAAAACGCGGAACAAATTTAGATGGAAAAACGCGCCACAGGGATTTGGGGTATAAAAATCGCTTTGATATGTTACTCTGCCTTAGTTGCCTTACAACTAGTAGCATTCTTTCTAACCGATATTCTAGTGTTGTTAGCATTAGCATTAGAGATGTTAAGCGACGTTTTGATTTCCGCATTCCTTTTGTCATCAATTTTTTGGTCTATGAAACCTGCAGATGAAATTCATATGTTTGGTTATAAGAGAATACAAAATGTTGCAGCATTAGTTGCAGCGGTAATTTCAATATCTTTCATGAGCTTGGAGACGTTTCGAAAGGCTATTCCGAAGTTTTTCCAGGTACCAAAGCCTGTAGAGCTCCAAAGCACAAATCTTACCTTAATGGTGATAATCGTAGGCATGATTGTTATCGCCATACCGACCGTATACATTTTGCATGTAAAGGCTAAGGGTGCATCGGTAAAAGCGCAATTTGTTGCCCTTGTAAGGGATGAGGTATCGTATGTAGTTGCGTTAATAGCTACAATCCTCGTCGATAGGGAATTTCACCTTGCGGATCCATTAGCTTCTACATTTATTGGCGTTGTTATTTTAGCAGGCGGCTTATACATTCTTAAAGCTAACGTTTACTACCTCGTAGGAAAAGCGCCAAGTAAAGAATCGCTTGAAAAGATTGAATCAATAGCAAAATCTGTAAAAGGCGTCTTAGGAATACATGATTTAAAGGCGGAGTATGTTGGACCGAAGGAATTTCATGCAGGTTTTCATATAGAGGTAGCAAAAGGTACGCCAATAGAAGAGTGCGATAAAATAGCCCATGAAGTTGAGAGAAGAGTTATTATGGAAACTGATTGCGTACATTGTGTTATTCACGTTGATCCAGCAAATGGCTCTTGATGTTACTATTTCATCTCATCCTTCGTCAGATATGTGAATCTAATTCCATATTTGGCCGAGTAATAAAGTGCCAAACCCGTCTTAAAATCGTTAAGAACTACGCCAAGGCATTAAGGGCTCACTAATGACATTTTGAGTAAGCCTAACAATATCATCCTTCACCTATTGAAAGCATGCTCGTATCTCTGTTCTGACTCCGATATGAGGATCATCCCTGCGTTAGTTAGATGGTTCACCATAGCCAAGTCGTCTAAAAGGCTCTGTAAATCACGATGCCGCGGAAACGTCCATGAGGACGGAATCCTAGAATTCGGAAGGGATATAAACCCTCTTGGCCCATAGCTTAAGGGCGCATTTGCACGTTAATAATTGGAATATAGCGAGGGATGAACGTGCTCGATAAAGAAGGCCTTGAAAATATCGCGAGAGAACGTGAGCGTTGGGAGAAGACGGTGTTATCGGATTCGTTATGCAAGCTCCCAGAGAGGAAGAAGGAATTTTACACGACATCTGGCATTTTAGCGAAGAGGTTGTATACGCCTGAGGACTTGGCCGGCTTAGATTA
>WUQV01000331.1 GCA_009889585.1 Candidatus Bathyarchaeota archaeon
CATCGTAGATCCTATCATTAAAGAGTTTGAGGATCGAGGCGTTATCTACCCTCTTGACAAGGTGTTAGAGTTTGAGGGACATGAGATGATCTCGGAGTCTTACGTGAATCGAACGCCTTGGAATACGCCAAGGGAGATGGAAGAAGAAGAATTAGAAAGGTATATAGAGAAACTCATAAATAAGTTGAGCGAAGCGAGAAACGCTATATTCAACTTTCACTGTCCGCCTTATGGTACGAGGCTTGACCTTGCGCCAAAGCTTACTAAGGACTTGAAACCAGTGTTTATCGCTGGCTCGGTCGTGTACGAGAACGTTGGGAGCAAGGCGATCAGAAGGTCGATGGAGAGGCATCAACCCATGCTCGGCCTTCACGGTCACATACATGAGTCTCATGCAGTGGATAAGATAGGTAAAACCATCTGCATAAACCCTGGTAGCGAGTACGGAGAAGGGATCCTACGTGGTTATATAATCGAACTTACGAAGGAAGGGGTTAAGAACTATTGGCGTGTTGAAGGATGACGTTAGGAAAGTTCTTCATATCGATCCCTGAGGAGGAGTTCGTTAAGGAGGCTATAGGCATAGTCGAAAGGGCAAGAGATAGAGGCGTAGTGCTTAGGATACTTGGGGCTCTTGCAATTTACATACATTCTTCTCATGAGAGGAATATCATAGAGGAGCTTTATTGCAAGGTTGGGAGATTTCCTGAGAGTAAGGCATTATTCACAGACTTAGATTTAGTGGCTTATAGTAAGCAGAGAGGTGAGATAATGAAACTCTTTGAAAAGGAGCTAAAGTTTAAATATAATGTAATAGTGAGAGGGATATTCGGACTTAAGAGGTTGATATACATGCATCCAATGGATTTGTATAAGGTAGAGATATTTTTCGATAAGCTTGAGTTCAGTCATGATGTTGTTTTTGGTTTTAAGCCAGGATGTGGAAGGTTGGAATTAGATTATCCAACCATAGCGTTATCTGATCTAGCGTTGGAAAAGTTGCAGATACATAAAATTACCATGAAGGACATAGTTGATCTAATAGTATTATTTGCTGCTCATAGAATTGGTAGGACTGAGGAGAGGGAGGTGATTAACTGTAGTTATATAGCGAGCGTTTTATCGGCTGATTGGGGCTTTTGGTATGACTTAGTTAATAACTTGAATGTTACAAAGAGATATGCAGAAAAACTTCATTTAGAAAAGATGTTGAATGATGGAGTGTACAATATATTCTTGAGTCGGGTGGATGAACTTTTGAAGATAATTGAAGAAACACCTAAAACAAAGGAATGGAAGAAGAGGGCGAAGGTAGGTACTTCTAAACCTTGGTATAGGGAGGTTGAGGAGTTCGTTAGATAGGAGCTAAAACATTGGTAATATTAAAAATTGATCAAAGATAATATTAAGCCAAGATGAGAGTATGTTGATTTCAGCTGTCGATTTACTTATGGAGTAGATGAATAAAGTTTCTTCGGTTTCTTTCATTCCTAAGATGTACTTCATGGCTATTTATTTGGTTAAGGCACTTAAGCTTTCATGAAGATCAATCCAGCGACAGTCATTAAAAGTGCGCAAAGGAAGAATGGTGCTATAAGTGAATAGATAAAGGCATAAGCCATGATAGGAGGCATAATTATGAAGCTATAATCCATTACTGAGTCGAAGAATGCCATATAGAGGCTCCTTTTGTCCTTTGGGGCTATTTCAGCTACATAAGCTGAAGATTGAATGAAAACTGTACCTAATGTGACTCCTAAAGCTCCAGTAGCTAAGCTCATCGTAATTACGTCATGAGAGTATGAAAGTAAAAGGAAAGGTAAGGTGCCAACAAGTGAAGAAATGACTATCAAGAATTTTCTATTGACCTTCTCTGAAAGAATACCTATAGGTATTTGGAAGAGGATGAAGGTTATGAAGTAAGAGGAGAGGATTATGCCTACCCCTGCTGGAGAGATTCCTTGAGATGAACCGAACAAAGGAATGATGATCTCTAGGGAGGCGAAAGTAAGTTCAGCAGTA
>WUQV01000332.1 GCA_009889585.1 Candidatus Bathyarchaeota archaeon
CAGAAGCCGTGAGGAGAAGGGTTATTGAAACAATCGAGTACATAAGGGATGCTAAAAGAATAGCTTGTAAATGAGACGAAGTGAGTAGCTTGCAAACGTTATTATTATAGTCTTTCTCATGTCTGAGCATATGTTATTGATGGATATAAGTGAAGCATAAATGCGAGAGCCAACGTGAGAAGCACTGGCCTTTAGAAAAGCTTAAATGCGAGAATCCGCCTTAATACCGCGGTGCCCCTAAGTGAGGGATTGCTTCCTCTCAAGGATTTGAAGCCTCAGTTAAGCAAGAGGTTACGCCAAAGGACTTCACGGCCTTTTTAAGGCGAATCGAAAGGAAGTGGCAAAAGGCTTGGGATGATGCTAAGGTTTTTGAGGCAGATCCAGACTTAGCCAAGCCTAAGTACTTCATAACCGTGGCTTACCCCTACCCCGATTCGCCTCAACACATCGGCCACGCTAGGACTTACTCGTTAACGGACGTACACGCTCGATACATGCGCATGCGCGGGTACAACGTGCTCTTCCCGATGGCGTTTCATTACACGGGGACGCCCGTCTTCGCTATATCGAAGCGTTTAGCGGCTGAAGATAAGGGCTTAATCGATATCTTCGTGCGAGTTTATCGAGTTCCAAAGGAGGCGTTAGAAAGCTTCGTAGATCCCCTTAACATAGCTCGTTACTTTCACGAGGAAATGAAGCTTGGCATGAAGGAAATGGGTTATTCAATCGATTGGAGGCGTGAGTTCACAACGGTAGATCCTCATTATAATCGCTTCATCGAGTGGCAATTTCAAATGTTGAAAAAAGCCGGATTCATATCGCAAGGAAGCCATCCGGTCGGCTGGTGCCCTAGCTGCGGCAACCCCGTCAGCCAGCATGATACTCTTGGCGACGTCGAGCCTCAAGTGGAGGAGCTCACGCTCATAAAATTCACGTACGACGGCTTGATTCTGCCGACTGCAACGCTAAGGCCTGAGACGATATTCGGCGTGACGAACTTATGGGTTAATCCTAAGGCTGAGTACGTAGAGGCGTTAGTAAATGACGAACGCTGGATCGTAAGCGTCGAATGCGTTAAAAATCTGCAATACTTGGGCCATGACGTTAAGGTGGTTAAAACATTCCTAGGGAAGGAGTTCATTGGGAAGAAGGCGAAGAACCCGATAACCCAAGCGGAAGAGCTCATCCTGCCGGCGGACTTCGTAGACCCGGATGAAGCGACAGGGGTCGTAATGTCGGTTCCGGCTCATGCCCCGTACGATTACGTGGCCTTAGCGAACTTAAAGGAGGAAGTACATCGGCTCAAGGAGTACGGGCTGACGATTGACGTAGTGAACGCCATCAAGCCGATATCGATCATAACGATCGCAGGACATTCCGAGGTTCCAGCCGAAGACGTAGTTAAGCAAATGAACGTCACGAGCCAATTAGACCCTAAGTTAAAGGAGGCGACGAGGGAGCTCTACAGGCGTGAGCTCCATCAAGGGACGATGAAAGAGAACGCAGGCGCTTACGCTAACTTAAGCGTCATTGAGGCTAGAGCGCGTGTTAAAGAGGATCTCATAAGGTCGAGAGGAGCGGACCTCATGTACGAGCTGGCCGATGGGCCCGTCTTCTGTCGATGTGGAGCTAAGTGCCTTGTGAAGATCTTCAAGGATCAATGGTTCATCAATTATGGAGACGTTACGTGGAAAGCCCTTGCGCATCAACAATTGAGCAGAATGGAGATATTGCCGGATGAGTTACGCCAAGAGTTTAAGTACGTAATCGATTGGCTTCACGAAAGAGCTTGTGCTCGAAAGTCAGGGCTTGGGACGAAGCTACCGTGGGATCCCGATTGGATAATCGAATCGCTTTCGGACTCCGTCATATACATGGCGTATTATACGATCGTGAAGCACATTAAGGACTACGGCGTTCGACCAGAACAATTAACCGATGCCGTTTTCGACTACGTCTTCCTCGGCGTCGGCGACTTAGAGAAAGTGGCGAACGATTGCGGCTTAAGCCCTAAGGTCTTAAGGGGGATGCGCGAGGAGTTCCTTTACTTCTACCCATTGGACAGCCGTCACTCCGGCAGGGACCTCGTCCCGAACCACTTAACGTTCATGATATTCAACCACGTGGCCCTTTTCCCAGAGGGGCTTCGCCCTCGCCAAATCGTCGTGAACGGAAGCGTATTAATGGAGGGCCAGAAGATGAGCAAATCCCTTGGGAACGTCATCCCGTTACGAGACGCCGTGGAGATGTACGGAGCCGACCCATTAAGGATCGCCGTCTTAACGGCGGCCGAGCCTCTTCAAGACGTAAACTTCAGCCCATCGCTAGCTAGATCTGCGATCGATAGATTGGAGCGCCTCTATAAATTCGCATTTGACGTGTTACAAACGGCGAAAGGCGAACTTGAGGCTTCGCTAAAGCCAATCGATAGGTGGATGATCAGTCGTTTGCAAAATTACGTGCGAATGACGACGGAGGCCATGGATGAGTTAATGGTGAGGAAGGCGGCTCATATCTCTTTATATGAGCTCGATCGAGATATCCAATGGTACTTACGTAGGACCTTAAGCGAGAAGGAAGATCCACGTAGGAGGGAAGCGATAGCGAAAGCGCTTAAGGAGGTTTTGAACGTTCAAGTGAGAATGCTAGCTCCTTTAGTTCCACATGTTTGCGAAGAGATATGGGAGATGATGGATGAGAAGGGATTTGTATCTTTAGCGCCTTGGCCAATGTATGATGAATCAAAGGTAGATATTAAAGTTGAAGAAAGTGAGAGGTTAATTGAAAGCATGTTGGAGGATACCTTAAATATATTAAAGGTTATTAAGAAAGTTCCAAGGAGGATATGTTATTATACGGCAGCTTCATGGAAGTGGAAGGTTTATTTGAAGATATTAGAAAGATCGATTTTAGCTTATGCTAAAATTAGTGAGTTAATGAAGGATTTAATGAAAGATGAAGAGCTAAAGGGTATAGCGAAGGAAGTGGTTGAGTTCTCCTCAAGAATAATACGAGAGGTTGGTAGTATGTCAGAGGAAAGGAAGCGAATGCTATTGCAAATGGGCGCAATTGATGAATTTGAAGTATTAAAGGATTCCGTAGAGTTCCTTCAAAAGGAGCTGAGGGCGAAGGTCGACGTATGGAAGGAGGATGATTTAAGTCGATACGACCCAAGGGGTAGGGCTTCCTTAGCATCGCCAGGCCGGCCGGCGATATACGTAGAATGAACGCTTCGCGACTTAGGTTTAATCTCTAACTTTCGCCG